>CAYMKD010000137.1:0-6039 GCA_964390435.1 uncultured Pseudobdellovibrionaceae bacterium
TGAAGTCTAGGCTGTTATTAGGTAATGGAATCCCAGAGGTAATATCTTGTTTTAGAACATGAGGGACGCCTTTTTGAGTTAAAATTTGTGCTGAGGCTTCAGCATTTTCAATTACGTAAAGATTTTTATAGTTCTCAATAAGTTTTCCACGTTCTAAAAACGTACCAATGCCTGGGCCAATTTCTAAAATAGCAGCCTCTGAGTCTTGTGGTATATATTTTAGAGCAACATCGTAAAAAGGCTCTCTTTGTCGAGTCACATGTTGAGGATTAATCACAAATAAACACTCCCAAGCTAGAGTCGAGTTTATAGCAATAGGAGATGAGCTTGAGCAACTAAAGTGAAAAGATTACTTGGAAGATTTAGCTTTTCACTATGTTTTAATTTAAGGAACAGGACATGTGTTAGGCCAGTCAAGAATGCAGCCAGCAGGGCGAATAAGGCTGCCAGAGAGTAGGTCATTCCAAAATTTTTCTAAAAGTCCCTCTTTAATAACTTTATCTGAAATATAAATGGCGTAATCTGCACCTATAGTGCGGCTCATACTTAAGTAAGCATCTTTAATATAAAGAGCTTCCATTTTTTTTTCAGTAACAAAAACAAAACGAAAACTGCGCAATAGGGTTTGTGTTTCTGGGCCGGTCAAGGTTCCATACAATGTATCTAAGTAAGTAAGATCTATTATAACAGGAATATTAAAGCTTACAGTAATATCAATTCGATGCTTAGGAGTCCAAATGCGATCTGCTCCAAAAATAATACAAGGGTTAGTTGAAGGCCCCCAGCTTTCGGTTGGAGAAACGACATGGCCTTCTCTTAAAAAGACGGCTTGGCTTTTTTGAACTGGGCAGCTCTCTTCAGCGTTTGTCACAAAAGATATAGCAAGAAGTGGGAGTATGATTAGAGTAATTTTGGTTTTGAATGATTTCATTGAATTTTCCTTGTTAAAAAACTTAAAAATATAAGAGGTTGTTTGTAATCACAATAGTTTGTACTTTTGATGTAGCTTTTACATTAATTAATATGGAATATAAAAAACACCATATGGTTAAGCATTATGAGAGCTGGTTTAAATGCAAATTCGGAAATTGATCATTTTAAAGTTGAATTTTCTGATTGATTTTTAATCATCTTTAAAAAGTAGACAGTATATAAATGTTTTTTGCGGTTATTGATGAGCTGGCAAGTATTATTTGGGCCTGTAGTTTGCACCTATAATTATAGGTAGGTATATATGAAAAAATATTTTATCCTTTCAATAAGTATATTTTTTATTTCATGTGCCCAGCAAGAATTCTCAAAAACCAGCACAAATACAAAGCTAGATACTCCGAACGAAGAAGGTGTTGTCGATAAGGAGCCGAATCCAGATGACAGCAAAGCGTTTGCTGAGAGTTTTCTGCAAAAGTCGAGTGTCAATAAGGTCGACATTTTATTTATAGTTGATAATTCAATTTCCATGAAAGAGGAGCAACGAGAGCTGGGAACTAAAATCAATAAGTTTTTAGGTACTCTCGATGGAGTTGATTGGCAAATTGGCATTACGACCACAGATGTATCCAGTGGCATGTATGGATTGCAGGGAGGTCTTTTAACTTTTTCTGGAACTAGTTCGACTGTTTTAACAAAAAATGTTGCAAACTATGCCAGTAAATTTTTGCAGACAGTGGTGCGCAGTGAAACAATCTCATGCAATACCCATGAAAACTGCCCCTCTTCAGATGAGCAGCCTATTAATGCTGCAATTATGGCTTTATTAAAATCAAAAACAGAAAATAAAGCCTTGTTTAGAAGTGAGGCCAGTTTGGCTATTGTTATTCTAAGTGATGAGGATGAATTAAGCACAGGACCTGATTTTGCTGCTAAACCACAAAAACTTATTGATACTTTCAAAGGACTTTGGGGCCCATCTAAAATTCTCTCTGGTTATGCTATCGTCATTGAGCCCAATGATGATAACTGTTTAAATGCACAAAATGGTTACTATGGTTTTCATGCAACTGACTTAGCAAAATTAACAGGTGGTTTAACAGGAAGTATCTGTGATGCAGATTATTCACATATTCTTACTCGTATAGGCGAAAGAGTATATAATCTTGCGCAAGCAATTGAGTTAAAATATCTGCCTGCCAAAGATTCAGTGAAAGTTAAACTTATACCAGCTCAGAATAATATCAAGTGGTCTATCGAAGGTAAAAAAGTGATGTTCTCGCAAGCTCCAAAAGAAGGCACCCAGATATTGGTTGATTACTTAACTGAGTGATTTGCAAGTCAAATTGATTTTATAAGAGATCAGTGGGGCCAGGATGCTGTTTTCCAAAAAAATGCCGCCTGAATTTTTCAAAGGTTTGATCTAGCTTGTTAAGATTTACTAAGGTGTTCATACGAGGTGGGTGTTTTACTTCAGACAGAGCTTTGGTTAAAATTTTTGGCTTGAGTGGCGGAAATTTGAGAAAAAAATAGACCGGCAGTGTATCGGCTTGTAAATTTTTCATACTTTTTTAAACTAACCCAAAACTGACTATCAAGTTTTTTGCTTGTGTTATAAAAGTACAAACAAAAAAACTGGAGGTTCAAAAGTGAAAAAACTTTTATTTTTAGCGATGAGTTTTTGTTCTTTTTCAATTTTTGCAAGTGAAGCTATTTTTACGGGTGAGGTGTTGCAATACAGTTGTGATTACACTGATATTCTCTCTGATAACTGTATAGTGACAGTCAAAAACTCAGAGTACCACTTAGGTGATCGTGGGCCTGAGTATGTAGCTGTTCTTTTAGATCTTGATTTTGATTATGAGGTGGGTCGTTATATCAACCCAAATGGTGGAGCTTTTGTTCGCGTTGATTTGACCTACACAGAAAAAGTAGATAATAAGAGTGCTTTGAATTATCTTAGAAAAACTATTGGTGAAGAGTTTGAGTTTTATCAGCATCTGTCTACATCGCACGGCAGTTATAACGATGTTATAAATGTATTACGCATTGACTAATAAGGAGCTTTAAAGCCTTAGTCGTCTTTTAGATGACTTGTATTATTCAACTTTTCAATCTAGTTTTTAACTGTCCTGGGGGGGCTTACAATGGGTAGATTCGGATTGCTAATCATGGTAATGTCTTTTTCAGTTCTAGCGCGGGCTTCTGTTTGCTCGCGGACGGTCCAAATTGTTTCAGCTTTAGAAGATAGCTTTGAAAAAGACTGTACGCAAATCACCGATGAAGACTTGGCTCAAGTCTATAGCTTAGATTTGAGTGTGACCAAAATTGAAAGTTTAAAGGAAGACGATTTTTTGGGTTTTGTGGCTCTTGAAGAGTTGAACTTATATAGAAATAAAATAAAAAGCTTACCCGCTGGAGTATTTAAGAGTTTAACAAATTTGCAAGATCTTGATTTAGACTCCAATTACTTATCAGATCTAGATGAGAATATCTTTGCCTCTTTAGTTAATCTTAGATATTTAAATCTAAGCTCAAATGAGCTCACAGCTCTTCCAGAAAGTATCTTTGCTAATTTACGTAATTTAAATAGCCTTACAATAACGGATAATAAACTGACTTATTTACCACATAAGTTGTTTGCAAACTTACAATCTCTTGTCGATCTTTATATGGGATATAATCCTTATATTGAGCTCAATAAAGACCTATTTACACTTTTGAAAAGCTTAGAGTTTCTTATTTTAGATGAAAGTGGAATAGTTCAGCTACCGCCAGATTTTTTTGTGAGTTTAAAAAACATAGGACTCATTTCTTTGTCTAAGAATAAAATATCAGAGCTGGATCCAAAGCTGTTTGCAGGCAATCCTCATTTAACGTCTATTGATGTAAGTTATAATAATTTAAGTCAACTACCAGAAATGCTATTTAGCAATAATCCTAAAATAGACACAATTGATATTTCTTATAATAATTTATCCTCCCTTCCTGAAGAGCTATTTGCAGATCTACAGCAATTAGAAAGATTAAGTATAAATAATAATCAAATTGCAGAGTTTTCTGAGAACTTGCTCAAGAGTAATAGTCAACTTATAGAATTGGACTTTTCATCTAATAGACTTAATCTTATTTTAGAAAAATCCTTTGCAAATCTTGTAAACATTGAGCGACTGAGCTTGCGAAACAATCAGCTTCAAGAATTGCCAGAGGGTTTATTCAAAAATACAATTAAATTAGATTTTCTTTCTATGGAGTCTAATAAAATAAAAGTGTTGCCAGCTTCTTTATTTATCAATCTGCACAACCTTACTATTTTATACCTTCAAGATAATGAGATTAAAGATTTACCAGCCGAAGCTTTTAAGGGCTTAGAGAGGCTCCTTTACTTATATCTGGATGATAATCAGATTTCATCAGTGCATGAAACCGCATTTACGGGGATGGACTCTTTAGCTCTATTAATTTTAACCAACAATCAGTTGTCATATCTTATAGCAGATCACTTTAAGGGGTTGCCGAGCTTAAAAGGTTTGCTGTTAAGAGGTAACCCCCTGCCTAATAAAGTCATAGATGATTTACGTGAGGGTTTGCCAAAGGTAGATATCACTTTTTAGAATTGGAAAGCCCAAGTAAAACTGAGCCATCGTTATTTGATAATACAATTGGAGTTACTATGCTGTGACTCAAATCTACGTCAGGGAGGTGCAAGTGATCACAGTGAAGCGGGTTAGAAGGGTCTGTCTTCCTCCGAGAAGCGAATACAATCGTCAGCCTAATATGGATTTGTTTTGCCCAAAATCTAATTCACAAATGATCTGTTTTTAATCTTTCAAAAGAATATGTTTTTGGAGGAAGAAAATCTTCAATTTTAGTTAATAAACTCTGTGTGTATGTTGAAAAAATTTATTTCAAATTTCACTGAAAAATAGACGAGAAGTTTATTTTAAAAACTTTCTATAAAAGTTGAAGAGTACCCGGTGAATTTTTGGATGACAAGGTCTTCGATTTTTACCATAGCTCTGTATTATTCGAGGAGTCATGTTTTTGTTTCTGCTGAAAACAATCAGTAAACACACATGCCTCCCCTGAAGACCACTGAAATCAGATGACTTGCGCCCTTAGAGTATATTTTTTTAGTAAAGTATTTTTTTCTGATATTTACTAATAGATGGAGAGTGTTGACTGCTGTATTTGCGTACCGTAACTATATTTCCATCATCCAGCAACATGAGTTTGTTTTCTATCCAACCCGGATACACGCTAGATTGTAAAATTACGCACTCCATTGTGCTATAGTCACAATCATAAATATCAGTGTAGCCATGAAGATCTACAGGAGGATACGTGCCCAAAAAGCTGCATCCTGGTTCGTCAATAGTAAGAAACAGGGTTTGTCCCGATGTTTCGACGTGGATATCACATTTTGCTCTAGCCTCATAGTCCCCTGCATATTTTGCTATGGGCGAGCTATAGGAGTATTCAGAAGCCTCTTTAGAATAGCTGAGAGAGAGCTGTTCTTGTGCCAAAGCCGAGAAAGACCCTAGTGTTAATAATAGAATGAACATTTTCTTCATGAGAACCTCCGTATTTATTTCAGTTCAATTAAAGTTTGGTAGCGTTCCAATTTCTTGGGTTTACCACCACGGTTAACTTGCAGGTACGTTACTGCAAACCCAGCTTTTCTTCCGTGTTGGAAGAGGAATTCAGCTTACTCCTGAAGGAAAGTTACTTAAAGTTCGAGCTGCAAAAATTGTAGGTCTTGAAGAGGATGTAAGGTATGAGCTAAAAGGAAGCGACTCAGGTAGCCTGAATATCTACGTTTCCTCTGAGGAGATATTGCAAACTACATTTGGCCTTGAGCTTGTTGGTAAAATTACGAGAGTATTGCCCTTGGCAAAAGTTCACTTTTTGATTCGCGACGAAGCAAAAGCAGTTGAACAGTTAAGAGAAGGAGAATCTCACATAGCCTTTGTGACAGGTGATACTCCGAAGGACCTAAAGTCCAAAACTATCGCAAAGGTCAATTTTCAAACCTGTGCATCTAAGGATCATCCATTGATAAAAAATTATGGCCTAAAAAAACCTATCGACATATTGGAGGTGCTCCAG
>CAYMKD010000137.1:6049-6872 GCA_964390435.1 uncultured Pseudobdellovibrionaceae bacterium
ACCCCTTTGTTTCACCAGACACCGCTATACTTGGACGAATTGCCAATTCTCCCAGCAATGATGGTTGGAGAGATGATAAATTTCCTAGAAAAATACAGTACAAAGTATGCGGTTTAAAGCTTATGGAGAATCTGATTCAAAGTGGATCTGCGCTCGGCTATCTTCCAGACTATTTTGTAAATAACAGTGCACTTGTGCCCTTAAAAATTGTTGGTTGCCCTTACTCTTGTAAGCAAACAATCCGAGTTTTAGCTAAAAATCCTTCTGAACTGGGGTGGTTGAGTCAGCTATGGGATACACTATAGGCTCGTGATACCCTAACGCCTAAGCGTGATACTGCTGAGGACATTTTCCGCGCTTGGATTAAAATGGTGGACCTGACAGGGATCGAACCTGCGACCTCTAACATGCCATGCTAGCGCTCTCCCAGCTGAGCTACAGGCCCACTTATGTCACAAAGCGTTCATGAAAATAGCTGCCTTGCCGCCTATACGCAATAAAAAGTTGAAACTTCTCCTACTTTTTGGCTCAATGGGTGGCAATCGTTCTAGTCTTTAAAGGAGTTTGTATGCGGCGTGTGATAGCAGCTTTGGTAATTTTCTCTGCTTTTGTATCTCAATCAGTTATGGCTAAAGATCTAACGAATCGTTTAGGAGTTGGATACAAAAATCAATTCTCTTTTGATCTGCCCAGTTTAGCAGCTCAATACTATCCAAATCCTGATTTAGGCTTAGCTGCAGCTCTAGGGATTGATACAGAAAAAGACAGCTCTCGTTTTGGGTTCTTAGTTAAGGTAAACAGAATTATTTTTAAAGAAGATAAT
>CAYMKD010000138.1:0-6860 GCA_964390435.1 uncultured Pseudobdellovibrionaceae bacterium
CACATGCCTCATTTTTTAATGACTAGCCGCTTCCCACCATCAACCGTGAAGAACCGAAGAACCGAAGAACCCATCAACCGTGAAGAACCTCATCTGTGGAGAGCCGCGTTTGCTACCAGATCTTTTTCATATTGTGTTTTTAAAGTCAGACTTGCATGTTTTTTGGTAAAGTCGGCATAGAACTCACATCCCATTTGATACTCGGGATCGTAATTTTTTAAAGCTCTAAGGGCTTTTTGAATTCGAACGCCGACCTCATACATAGCGGCTCCATCCCGAGCAATCGGTGCAAATACAGTTCCGATTAATTCATCGCCTTTAAGAGATGGAACAAAAACTTTAGAATATGAGGCAACCTTCTGAGTAGCATTGGCCTTTCGTATTAAGTCGCTGCGCATTTTAAGCAAGCGAGTGGCTGAACTGATGACATCAAGTGCCGTACCTGGGTCGTTAATTCCTTGTGACAGCGCGCGAGAAGCAATTTCAGACAAGAGAACAAATCCAAACCCAGGATCTTGATCAAAAGTTCGAGACTTTTCAATTACAAAGTGAGAGGCAATAGCTTTTAGGCATTCTAAATCAACACTTGTCTTCACTATGGCTAAGGGTTGAGATGGGTCAACTAAACTTCCTGGAAGGACCATCAGAAAAATCGTGATGTTACGGTTTTCGCAAATTTTTTGAATCGCTTGTATGTCAATAAGTACAACAAATCCAACTTTCTCAGAGACAACCACAACCCTCTCTGTGTCAGAAGGAAGGCTATCAATCTCTAATCGCTGGCCCCCCAAATAGGGTTCCTGGGCCCGCTCTTTAATCGCAGATAAAGTGGCTTTTTCTACCTCTGCGATGGTATTACCCACTTGTCCAAGAACCGACAATTGATCCACCCATTTGATAAGCGTCACAACGATCACGACGATCACCATAATCGTCACTAAAAAGAGAATAAAGCGACCTTCATCACCATAAGCGTTAGTGGCAAGTGCAATGATCCCCACAATACTGTAAAGAAATGCACCTATGAAGGTGGCAACGGCTCGTTGTGCACTTTGGTTTTCAATTAACAATCGAGTTGCCCTTGGTGTCGCACTACTTGAAACATTTCCGAAGGCAGTAACCATAATGGAGAGAGAAAAAGTAGCCACTGCAAGCATACTAGATGCCAAGATAGCTAGAATATGGCCAACTGCCTGGGCTCCAATTTTAGTTGAAATTTCAAAAGGCACAAAGCCCTTAGCAAATAATGCAACGAAAGCGGTTGCAATTCCCACAAGTGCGTAAAGAAAGGCGCGAACCCAAATTCGTTTTGATATTTTAGATATTACAAATAGAATTTTGGCGGCCGATGCCTGTTTTTTATTCACGTGGTCACTCATAAGAGTACATCTTCTCCTTGATCTGGAAGATCAGACTCGCGCGCCTGTCGATTGAGCTCCAATGCTTCTGCACGTACTTCATCAAGACCCACTACCACGAGAATTTCACCTAGTCGCTGTTGAATTTTTTTATCTGAACTCATTACCAGCAAGTCTCATGACATAAAACTAATTGCTATTATCGATGTCTATCTCAGTTGAAGTTGGCTTAGGATCGGATGACCTTAGGTAATGGTCATGCTCTTTGCTCAAAATACTTCCTAGTGCATGCTTGAGTTTATCTACGGCGCCACCAATCACTTCATTAAGTGTATCTGCCTGGTTTGTAACCGCTATTGGCTTGCGACCCGCTAGTCGAGCCTCCATGACACAACGTTTGTCGTTAGCTCCTGCTTTCCCGCCATTCTCATCGCTGACGTGCACCTCGATCCGCGTGATCTGACTTTGTTGATGTTCTAAAGTTTGCTCAATAACCTTACAAACATAATTGGCAAAACCCTCGGGCGTTTCTACATTGTGATCAGAGTTTACTTGAATTTGCATAAAATCCTTTCGTTCTTAATAGAATCTAAATTCACTTCGAAGAAGTTGAGCGCTCGTCTCTTTTGGTTTGGTCACGCTTGTTCCGAGACGATACATGGGCGTCTTTGCGAATCGCTCCAGACTTATCTATTTTTTTGCTCTTCTGAATTCCCTGCAACTTATTTTGCTTGGCCTTGGATCTATTTTCTACGCTGCGCATACAGACTCACTTTCGTTTGAATATCTTACTTAAAAGTATGCAAGATCCTGACCACAAGTTGGCCTAATCTCTTTTAAGTTATATAGACAGCGAATTAGTTCTGAAAAAAAGTACGGGTAACAAATACTCGTTAATGAGGCAATTATGTCCCTTTGTATTTCGTACTACTTTATTATGCCACTGTCTTAAACTTGAAGCCTTGCCGGAGAAGAAATGATCGCTCTTAAACCAATGACAACTTCTGAGTTCGAAGAATTCAAGATAAAATCTCAGAGTACTTACGCAGCTGATCTAGCAAAAGCAGAAGATATCTCAATTGAAGATGCCAGTAAGCATACTTACGAGCAGTTCAAAAAACTGGTGCCCGACGGAATAAAAACCAGTGGACAACTCTTTTTTCAAGTCGTTAAAAAAGACTCCCAACAATCTCTTGGATATCTATGGCTTGGATTTCAAAATCGATTTGGTCGAAAAGTTATATCCATTAATGACATCGCAATCAACACAACTTATCGACGCCAAGGATTCGGCAAACTATTGATGGAACTTGTCGAGCAAGAGGCAAAAAGACATGAAGCTGTTTACATTCGCCTTCATGTCTTCAATCACAATGAGGTCGCTAAACAGCTCTATTTGTCTCAAGGATTTAATCCTTCTAGCATTGACATGAAGAAAGAACTCTAAAAGTAGTTCTACAATTACGTCCACACCTTTGACCACTCCTGCATCGCCCGATAGGGCTTACATCCATGTCCTTCAAATAAGCCTATCATTTTCTTATTAGTGGCCACAGTCCCACCATGATAGAGACGGCCGCCCTGAGCTCTCATCATTTCAAAGCCACGTCGATGTACCCATTTTCCTAGCCCCCGCCCTCGAAAATCTGGCAACAAACCCATATATGTGATTCTTGACCACCCAGTTTTAGGATTTACTTGAGCCACAACTATTGCAGCGATGTTTCCGTTTATGCTACCGATATTGATACAAGATAAACCAGTAGATAACACGCTCTCAGACAGATACCCCTGCAATAACTCAAAGGCATTGTCATCAATGTCCCAGTCAGGGTCACCCATAGCGGCACTTGAGAGAATCTTAGACACGTCTCGTAAAGATTCATCACTAAGATCAGGTGGAGTGCTCCACTGAAACGGTGTTCCGTTTTCATTTGGCAACAAGTCCAATTCCAAACGATATTCAACGCGCCGATGAAGCATTTCAAAACTCAGCTCCGTTAAAATATTAATTTGTTCTTGAGCTTGATCTCCCTCAGTCACACGATGAATAATTCTTTTGCCATTTTGACTACGAACATACTCAAGAATATCACCTACTAGCGATTTAAAAGTTTGTGAATAGTCGCTATCATCTATTATTTTCAAATTTGAAATTCCATAAACCCCCTCTTGCAGCTTTAAAAGACAACAAGTCCCACAGAGTGAGCCGCTGCCCTCCTTATAAATCAAAAACTGCTTTTCATTCTCAACCGCTGAGTCCATCTGTTCGCTCATAATCACTTTCTTCCTTTCTCTTTGATTCTTTGCCTTAGCGCCATACTTCTTTTTGCATAACTTTTGCGTTTAAAACTTTGGTAGGCCTTATTGTTTTTATTATTATGAAAATCCATTTCTCGCTTTATTTTCAAGAAATTCTCCCAGCGATCATAAGACAACTCTCCACTCTCTAAGGCCTCCATAACTCTACAACCAGGCTCCCCCCGATGAGAGCAATCCGCAAAACGACAACTAGAGGTGATTGAGGCAACATCATCAAAAGTATGTTGCAAATTAAGCTCTTCTCCCCAACAAGAAAACTCTCTAATTCCTGGGTTATCAATAATCCAGAACCCTTTTTTAGCTAGAAACAGCTCTCGGTGAGTTGTCGTATGTCGACCCTTCCCATCTTCTAGACGAATTTCTTTCGTTTGCAGTTGTTCCTCGCCAAGGATGGCATTAATTAGTGTTGATTTACCAACACCAGACATCCCGAGAAATGCAACACTTTGCCCTTGAGCAAATAAATTTGTGATCTCGTTAATTCCTTGACCCGAATGAGCCGAGCAGGAAACAACAGTTACATTGCCAAACCTTTCTGACAATGTCTTTAAAACTTCTTCAGCTACATCTCTCTGAATCAGATCGCTTTTGTTAATTATAATCAACGGCTTTGCACCGCTTTCTTCAATCATAACCAACCCTCGCTCAAGCCTACGCTCATTCAAGTCCTGATTAAAACTCGTCACCAAGCAAATGAAATCAACATTGGCTACCAAAGTTTGATATCCTCTTTGCAAGTCTTGTCGTCGTAAACTAGATACTCTAGGGAGTATTGCCTCAATCGGTAAACTCTGATGGTCACCAGCTGAAAACTCAATGGCCACCCAATCTCCGACCACTGGTAACTCTTCACCTTCATGATAAAAATGGCCACGAACTTTAGCTCCCACCTCTTCATTTAAGCCAAGAATTAAAGTTCTATATTGGTCATGACTCGTAAAAATAACCCGAGCAGGTACTAATTTTAAATTATCCTCTTTAAGCGTGTTAAAAAACGCCTCTTGCATGGGATGAAAACCCCATAGCCTTTTTGTATTGTCGTTAAACATTCAAAGCCTCTATAGTTAAATGCGTACAAGCGAAGCTCTCAATGCTTGATCAAAAATTTAATTTTTTAATTATTTTCTTATAATAGACGGAGAGCCATTCGTCTATTTAGTGTATCTACATTCATAAGGCCCTCCTTTGTGCGGCAAACAGATTATCTGCCAGTTGGTCATATGATAATGTAGAGTTTGATTCTTTGTCAAAAACTTTTAAAAAAGCTCATTTTGAACAAAGCTCTGCCATACCATAGGATTTTACAAAAAATAGATGAATCCCAAGGAAATGGCTGGATTCCTTAACTTTGGCATTTGAACTAGACCCTACCGCCAGAAAATTAGATAGCCACCTAAAATCACATAAAAATTTAAACACAATCCAGACAGCTCACTTCTATACTTGATAATTACCTAAAGTAGGTAATTATGCTTTCAGAGTTATTTAATAGTAGTACCACAGAAAAATGTCTTTTATTTCTAGCCGCGCAGGGTGAAGGTTATCCATTAGAAATCTCAAAAGCATTTGATATTAGTAACACACAAGTCATTCGAACTTTAAACAAGCTTGAGGAGGCTGATATTCTTATTGGAAAAGAATCAGGAAGAACTCGTATATATTCATTAAATTCAAATTGGTTTCTAGCCAAAGAACTTAAAGCATTGCTTAATAAAGCACTTTCAAACGTTCCCTTAGATTTGCAAGAAAGTTACTTTATGAAAAGAAGAAGTCCACGTAAGAAAAATAAGCCTCTATGAGAATTACTAAAAAGCTGACTCGCAAACAATTTGCAGCAGCAGTTGTGAAACAACTAGAAAAGCATGCGTTCTAATTGGCGGAGCTTGCGTTTCTATTTATACAAATGAACGTCATGCATCGCATGACTTAGATTTTATCTCACCATATTCCCAGCAATCCATTCATCGTCTTTAACAGGCATAAAGAGATTTTAGTTTTGCTCTATTCCCTCTTGAGACCGGCAACTCAACACCATTTAATAACTTAACCGTCATGTTCTCGCCAACTCCGATTGATTTTATTTGCTCCATACATACAATATTATTTCTATGACAACGAATAAATTTCTTTGGATCTAAGCGCTTCTGCAAATGAGTTAACGATACTTCACTAATATATTCTGAGTCTGACGTATAAACACAAGTATAATGATCTCGGCTTACAAAACAATGCACATCACCTAAATTTATGATCTTAATTTTTTCACCCTGTTTAATTGAAATGCGCTGTAAATAGCCATCTCTTTCTCTCAATTGACTCTCGAGCTCTTCTAACTTCTGACTATTTTCTATATCAGCCAAGGCTCGTTCTATGGCCTCTTTAAATCTAGTTTTATCAAAAGGCTTTAATAAATAATCACAAGCATTTTGCTTAAAGGCTTGAATCGCATACTCATCGTAAGCTGTCTGAAAAATCACTCGAAAGGGACGATCTTCAATTTGTTGAAGCATCTCCATTCCGTTCAACTCCGGCATTTCAATATCTAATAAAAGAAGATCTGGTTTTTCTGTTTTAATTTTTATTAATCCTTCAACTCCTGAAGCTGCTTGGATCACATTAAAACCAAAATTAAGATCCGAAATAAATCGAACAATGCGATCTCTTGCCAATTTCTCATCATCAATAATAAGAACTTTCTTAGACACGTGTTAGCTCTCCAGAAAACCAAAAACTGGCTTCAAAGATAGAATCGCGATTCTCTAATGAAAATCCGTGTCGTTTACCGTATAGCAAATCAAGCCTGGCTTTTGTATTAGCTAATCCAGTATTGCTACCTGATGACTTAGCCGAAATTGAGCCCGTATTTATCACACTTAAACGATAGCCAGGCTCACTGTTTGTTGTAACCAAAACTTTAATCAGGCCTCCATCGACACTAGTAGCAACACCATGCTTCACGGCATTTTCTACTAGAGTCTGAATCACTAAAGGGGGCAGCATGATGTTTTCTGATTCTTTAGGTATCTCAATAGTAAAATTTAATCTTTCTCCAAACCTTAGCTTTTCAAGTTCTAAATATTTTTTAATAATTGAAACTTCAGAACTTAATGAGACCAGCTGTTTTTTAGAATTTTCCAAAATTTCACGATAAAGATCTGAGAGTTTCATAGCCATATCTGC
>CAYMKD010000139.1:0-6857 GCA_964390435.1 uncultured Pseudobdellovibrionaceae bacterium
TCTCTAAGTAACACGAACTTAAACGAAGCTGATATCACAGGTGCTTGCTTTAAAGATGCTCGTGCTTACAATATTAAAGGTGCAGTTTTAAACACGATCGATATTTGCAACGAAACAAGATAATCTAAAACTCAGCCGTGAGATGATGGCTCTTAAGCCATCTCTCTGCTTTTTGATACTCGGGTAAATAAAATTCTACCAAACTCCAAAAGTTCTTACCATGATTGTGCCATTTTAAATGGCACAGCTCATGTATAATCACATAATCAATTACATGTGGTGGAGCTACAATCAACCTCCAATTAAGCATAAGTCGACCATTACTTGAGCAGCTGCCCCATCTGGTTTTAGCATTTCGTATTTTAACTTGTGATGGGCGAAGTCCTGTCCACTGAGCTAACTGCTCTAGTCTAAGGGGCAAAAGCTCTTGAGCACGGCTCTGGTAATACTTGCGAATTAAAAGTGCTGTGGTGAGAGCATTAAACTCAGCCTCGCCCTTTTTCCATAGAGAAGCCGGTAAATAAACTCCTAACTCTGTGTCTTCAATAGCAACAAAGCTTCGCTTAAGAGTTGTTAGCTTGTAGCGTAGAGTCTTCTCATCTCCTAAATAAAAGAACTTCTCGCCATCTAAAAATTGCTTGGTAGGATTATTTTGCTCTAACTTATGAACTTCTTCTTTACTCTTAAGCACCCAACTCCAGCGTTCTTTTAAAAAATCCTCAATCTTTGACTTAGACACACTCAAACTAGTTAAAACAATAATGCCTTTATGTGGTGCAATTTGAATCGTCATCGTGCGGCGGCGAGAGCGACGTTTGATTTGAATAAGCTCTTGCTTAAAATAAATCTCTTCTGACAATTGAAGACTCCCCAAATGAGATTTTTTGGACTATCTTGGCTTTATGCATACGCCAAGTTTAAGCCACGCATTTTTTGCATTAGAGCCCGATCAAGTCCTAAAGTCCACTGAGATGTGCGGCTTTCGCACCACAGGAGAGTTTACTCAACTCAACTCCTATGAAAATCGGGTTTTTGATATCGTGCTTGAAGAGCCTATTTTAGAAACGCTCAAAAACCCACATATTATTGCTAAGTTCTATCGCCCAGGACGCTGGTCTAAAGAATCTATTTTAGAGGAGCATGAGTTTTTAAAAGATTTAAAGCTAGAAGGCATCCCTGTCATCTCTCCAATGAATCTACCAAACAAATCTACGTTATTTAATTTTAAAAATATGTGGGTAGCTTATTTCCCTAAATTTCAAGGTCGTATGCCGCAAGAGTTTTTAGCCGGAGAATTAAAGCAAGTGGGACGACTGCTTGCACGCATGCATAATGTGGGCAGTCGACATTGGAGCGAGCATCGCCCTGTGCTTGATACTTCGTACTACGGTGGTTGGTCGACACTTGAGAGCCTGGGCCCCCTCGTTGCCGTTGAAATGTGGCCACGTTATTACGATGCGGCTCAAACTATTTTAAATTACTTAGATCAAATGCTCTACCCAGAAGAGTTTATTCGCATTCACGGTGACTGCCATAAGGGCAATCTCTTGCAAGACTCTGCTGGTTTCTTTTTTGTGGATTTTGATGATTGCTGCATGGGCCCTGCTGTGCAAGATTTTTGGATGCTCTTTTCAAATGATTTAAGTGAGTCCAAAGATGAACTCGATGAGCTTCTCTCTGGTTACGAAGAGCTCAGAGCTTTTGACCGTACTGATTTAGATCTCATCCCAGCTTTAAGAGGTTTAAGAATTATTTCTTACGCCGGCTGGATTGCAGCAAGATGGGGCGACCCTTCTTTTCCAAAACTCTTTCCAAATTTTGGAGAGTATAGTTACTGGGCAGAAGAAACTGAAGCCCTAGAGCGCATCGCGTGGAGTTTATAATCCCTGTAAACCCATAAGATTAAACTTAACCCCCAAAGTATCTGCCAAAACATAACAATAATGTGATTATAAGGTTTTAAGAAGGCTTGCACTTTGGTTGGTTTAATTTGTGGTTCTTCAGATATCATTGGCTCAGGCTTGTATGGATCCTCACCATTTAAATGATTTGGATAAGGGTAGCCCAAAACCTCTGCCTCTTCAAAAGGAATGACCCAATCATTAGATTCAGGCCAATTGTAATTTAATTCGCAAACGTTTTTCGTATCGACTTGTTTTTTCATTGCTGAATCATTTACTGAGTGTGCATAAAGCCATTCAATTCTTTCAATATTCGTATCCTCTTGGCACTGCTTTTTTAAAAAATAAAAAGTAGCGTAAACTTGACATCGTTTTTGTGCTGCACGAGAAGTATCTTCTGAAAGTTCCTCATGACCATCTTTATAAAGTACTCTGATTTGAGAAAAGCACTGATGATTGGCCTCGAACATACCAACACCGTATTTGTAAGCCCGTAAATCCCACTTGTTTTCATCTGAATAATACATATGAGGCAGCTGCCATACAAACCAAAACATAAGACTTAACCAACCCACTGAGCTTTTTAAGCCAAAGCTGCTTTGTGTGCTTAAATGATTTTGCTTTGGATAAAATAAAATCCATAAAGGTAACATGCTATGTATTGGGTAGCGATAACCAATAAGTACTATAGAATAAAGATGAAAAACCATTAAAGCCCAAAACACAACTCGTTGTTTTCGCCCGGTGGTTAGCAGTAGTGGACATAATGTTTCAAGTAAAATTACAAAGTTTGTAGCTATGGGCAAAGCCTCTTTACTAAAAAAAGGTAATCCTAAAGTAAGAGGGGAAAAGTAGGTTGCTAAGGTCCAAGACTCTTGCCACTTTAAAGTAACTGATAACACATAGAGTAGGATTAAAACTCTTTTGCAAAAGTACTCCTTATGAGAACTCCATAAAAATACGATAGATAAACTCATATGAAAGTACTCATAGTTAGCTGGGATACTATAACTTAAAAAGAAAAAGGCGTATATTTGCCATACAAGTACAAGGCTTGCTACAAAAACAGCTTTATGCCATTTTTTTTGACTCATCCAAAAAGCCTGAAAACTTAGAGCCACAAAAATTAAAGTGTAAAACAAAACCGATTCATAGGATTGGGGAAAGGCATCAAAAAATCTTAGAAAATTGCAATCCTGAAAGTGCGGCCAACAAAGGCCCATATTTTTTGCGCCAAAGTTTTCATCTGACCAATTATAAAAACAAATAAAAGAGCCAAGCCAAAGTGCCCAAAAAAGATTTTGTAGTATTTTTGAATTATTTATTTCTTGAACAGAAGTGGCTCGTTCAAGCCAGTTTTCACTCTCTTTAGAACTATGAATGGACATCGAGAGCTGATTTCACTGAAGGATATGAGTAGTACTTTGGATGCACTTGTTTTTTTGTGGAAATCATTAAATGACTTTTTTCTAAAATCCAAGCGCTTAAATCAAATTCCCAACGACTTAAACCTATTCTGTAAGAGTTAGGAAACTGATGATGATTATTATGCCACCCTTCGCCACAAGTCAGAATATTTACGAACCAATTGTTTCTAGATGTATCTTTTGTTGCGTAGGTGCGATAGCCAAATTTGTGCCCAAGAGTATTGATCTGTCCATAGGCATGAAATGCAAATACTGCAGGAATTGAAAATAAAAATATTCCGACAAGAGGGTTTATTAAATAAAGCGCTGTCATCCAAAATAAAAGAATTTTAAAATAGTTTCTATGACACCAAATTACAAAAGGCTTTTTTATAAGATCTTTCACATAACGACGTTTAATGACCACTTGACCCCACAAATGAAAGTAAGATCTAAAAGCTCCAATAACTTTTGGAGAATGTGGGTCACCCACTAAATCCGGAGAGCTGTGATGCATGCGGTGCACTCCAGCCCAACCTAATGGAGATCCCCCTGTCGCCAAACAACCAACAAAAATGCAAAAGTTTTCAAACCAAGAATAGGTTTGAAAACTTTTATGAGATAAAAGTCTATGAAAACCAATACTGATTCCAAAGCTGCCTAAAAAATTCCACCATAAAAAGGCCATCAACCACAAAGTCCAATCACCGTATATGATGGCCGGGATAAGCATTATATGATTAAACAAATGAATAGCGCGCAGTTTATTTGAAGAATGAAACCATTTGAGCATATTAGTTCTGGCTTACTTTAAACAGCCTTCCATAAAACAGTATTGTACACAGTTCTCAGAGGACTTTTAAAGTAAAACGCATCTTTATCTACTAAGTCAAACAAGCCCTTATTAACAAACTGTGTTGCAGCCTGTAGGTGGTTCTGCTTCATATCTGGATTGATAAACATTAAAAAAGCCTTTGCGCCCCATTGTTGGGCAGCTAGCTCTTGGGACTTTTTAATCAATTCATTTTCAAGACCAGGCCACAGCGGATGCTCCCAGTGCCAGCTAGAGATATAAGCAAAATCGCCTTGGTGCGCAGTCCACTGAGAATCACCTACTTGAGAAACAGTATTTTCTGCCTTAGACTGATTACCATTCCATAAACGTAAGCTCTGAACTTGCTCTTTAGCTGATGTATTTCTATGGTTTTTAACCGCAACAAAGCCAATTAACTTATTATTTGCTCGAGCTTCTATAATGGCCACTTCTGAATGATCAAAATCAGATTGATGATCTTGAGAAAAGCATTTTTCTATTTTAAATGCTGGTCGATAACTTAAAATTTCCTTTTTATTTGCTTCCCAAGTTTTGTGAAATTGTTCAATGGAGCTATAAGATACAAATTTAATCTCTGTTTTTTCAGACTTTAAATCACTGTTAGCTTGGTTTAAGTATTTTTTTGCAAGATTCATTGGTTGTGTTGCTGCCCATAATCCAGCCAAGGCAGCAGGAGCAGTTAATAGAATTTGACGACGAGAGAGTTTTGATAAATCCAAAGGCGAACTCCTTTTTAGAAAAAAATAATGATTTCAAGCCTATAAGACTAGTTTAATGATTCTCATGATTTTGTCTAGAGCAAATATTAGCACGGTTTTTACACCTTAGAGAATAACCGATAAGTCTCAAAATAAGGCATTATTTGGAAATCTAGACGTTAGTCTTTGTTGTTTAGTTAAATCGTTTTTGCCACTCTTGAATTGAAATATGAGGCATATCTAGTTTTTTATTAGATAGATTTAAGCAGGCTACATTTTGCCAGCAGTTTTTACTCTCCGCATTTGCGCAGGTTAAATACATTCCTTCTAGTAAAATCCATTTTTGAGGACTTGGGCCTAAATTTACATAATCTACCCAGCGACTTAAAAACACCCGTCTTCTTAAAAACTCTGTTGATACAAGAGCATGGTCAAAGTTGAGGCTCTGACAAATTTGAACTTGTTTATGCAAGAAAAACAAAGAAGCGTATGAAGGAGAAAGCGCTTTTTGTAGACCCTTTCTACGAACCTCGGGAACATAGTAGGTTCGACTTAAAACCCTCGCGACTCCTTCGGCAAAGCCTTTAGTCTGTATTCCTGAAAAAGCAATAAGCTTGTCTTTGTAGAAAAGAACATGAAATGCAACATACTGCTTATAGTTATATTCGAGTCCTACATAATTCTTCCAATTTCTGTGGCTTTTATCTTTTTGAATTTGCGCAAGACAATCAAAAAAAGATTCTCTTATTTTTGTATCTGGATCGGCAACAATATCTACGACAGAATAGTTTTTAATCTCTGGGTCTTGCAAAAACAAACTCATCATATTGAGTTCACTTTCTCACGATTTTGTCTTAACTCTTTTTTTACTTGCGCTATTTTAGCTTGGCTCTTTGCTGATAAAAATCCAAATAAAGAATATCTCAAGCCCTCTTGCACTGGTGTTACTTGGTGTAATAAGTGAGATCTAAAAATAACAAGACTATTCTCTGCCAAGATCAAATCAGGAAAATCTTTAAATACTAACTCTCCACCAAGCTGTGCTTTTTTAATAACATAAAGTAATGAGAGTTTTCGATGAGGTAATGCTGTGCCGTCCTCATACTTAATGTCGTCGCGGTGCCAGTTAAAATAATCTTCACTTCCGTAAGTGGCAGCAAATAACATTTCAAGGTTTAACTCTTCACATACAGAGAAATCTGTAGATAATTTAGAACGAATTTTTTTCAGCTTTTGTAAGTACGCAAAGAGTTCATTTTTAGGCAGACGAGTTTGTTTTCGGCTACGATTTAAATAAGTGCTAGAAGCCTGCTGATTTCGGCCAAGCGCTGCATATAAATCTGCATGCTCACTTTTAGAAAGAAAGTTTTCATAAACTTGAGCTTGAATTTCATTATTTAAATAATAGCTCTTCACTGTTTGCCTAAACTTCCCATAGGATGTAATTTCTCTTGCTTTTGGCTATTATTCATAAATTGATTTGGATCAAGCAATTTCCAAAAATAAGTCATATAACTTCTCAAATTATGTGCTTTAATCACTTTCCAGAAAAAATCAGCATCGTTTTTAAAGTTTAAGTCAATTTGCAGACTTGCTCCTGTTTTGCTCTCAAAAATATTTAAAATCTGTGTATTTTTTCTAAGCGGAACACTTCCTAAGTCAGAAAAATACTCGGGCCAATTATAATTTAAAATAAATTTGCGCCCCTTTTGAGGATTATAGTCTGGTGTAATTAAGATATTTTTTTGAAAACAAATTAAATCATTTAACTGAGTTTCATCCAAAAATGCATAGGTTCTAAGTAAAAAGATTTTTAATTGGTTATAAAAGTCATCCATAGATTTAATCACTTTATAATATATCCACTCATCTGGCTGACAATAAAAATCCAACCCCTCGCCAGGGTCCATAACCAACATACTGTCTTCTGATTTTACAAAGCTCTTATAATTAGATGAAACCTCATGAAATAAATAAGATAAGATCTCACCATTTGAATCTAGCTTGTCTATTAACT
>CAYMKD010000140.1:0-6848 GCA_964390435.1 uncultured Pseudobdellovibrionaceae bacterium
ATGAAGCCAATCATGGTCAAAACCTTGACCTTTATTTACGAGAAGTCCTAATGGCACTCCCCAAGCTTCCTCTCCTGCCCCACCAATCCAAAAATAGGCATCACCTGATTTATATATCTTAATAAGTCGCTCTTCTAATACGCGAGATTTGACCATAAGATCATGCATATTTAAAAGCAGTTCTGGCTTCAAATTAGAAAATAAATTCTTGCTGCTTGCTTTTTTCACAGGAGAAACTCTCTTGCGATTCGCCAGCACTGATTTATGACTTTTTTTAGGTCCTGTATTTTGTCGTTTACTTAATGACATTATTTAGTGTCCTGCTGCGACTCGTGTTTGCCCCTCAATAGCAATTAAGTCAAGCAGAACATTAATGGACTCCTGTAGGTCTGCTCGCTTAAGATACTCTTTTTCTTTCTCCTTGCGACCAGACACGCGTGCTTTTTTCTTTTTTTCTTTTTCGCCCTTGTCATTGAGAACTTCACTTAATTTTAATACCTTGCCTCTGTCTTGAGCTTTCTTAAGATCTTCAATAATTTTTTTAAAATCACTGCTCTGAGCAACACGAGCTTGTGATTTCTCTTTAAGTTGTTTTATCCAATCGGGTTGTATTTGTTGCCATGCTCCTACCCCTTCCTTAACATAAGCTTCAGGAGATAAGAAACTAGCAATTTTCTTAGGCGGCAAAGTGTAATCTAAACTCTTCTCGCCAACCTCGTCACCATCAAATGGACCTGGGAAAATCACGTCAGCCTCTACACCACGATGTTGAGTGCTGTTTCCACCTGGGGTAAAAAACATTCCAACAGTAACTTTAATAGCCCCTAGATCTTGAGGAATTGTAACTACAGATTGCACAGATCCTTTACCAAAAGTATGATCTCCACCTGCAATCACGGCTCGCTTATAATCCTGCAGAGTGCCTGATACAATCTCCGAAGCTGAAGCGCTGATACGACTGGTGAGTACAACTAATGGTCCTGCGTAATTAACTGTTGGATCCACATCTTTAAGTGAAGATTCAGTTCGATTTTCATCACGACTTGATTGTTTTACAACATTTCCAGTTTGAAAAAACAAACCCGCAATTTTAACTGCATCGTCAAGGCTGCCGCCCCCATTGTTAGATAAATCTAACACAATACCATCAACCTTTTGTTTTTTAGCTTCTACTAAAAGTTTTTTTACATCCGCAGCACTCGATACTCCACCGCGTTTTGAGTCAGCATAAAAAGATGGTAGATCAATTATACCAATTTTCTTTTTTTGACCGTTAAGGTCTTTATCTAAATAACGAATTGAAGCCGCCTCATCCTCAAGGTTCACTTTGTCTCGAGTTAGAGTTACAGTAAAGGTCTCTGGCTTTTCACCTTTTTTACGCCAAATTTTAAGGCGTACTTTTGTTCCCTTAGGGCCACGAATTTTACTAACTACATCTCTTAAATCAAGTTCAATAACATTTTCTAGTTTTCCGCTTGTTCCATTACCAACAGCAAGAATGCGATCTTGAGGTTCGATTTGATTAGATTTCGCAGCAGCTCCGCCAGGAACAAGTTGCTCAACAATTGTAAACCCATCTTGCGAACTTAACGTGGCCCCAATCCCTTCGAGAGAACGACTCATGCTAATTTCAAAATCTTCAAGCACACTTCTTGAAAAAAAACTTGAGTGTGGATCAAGAGCTCTTGCAAAAGAATCTAAATAGTCTGCTAGAAGATCCTCATCTTTTACATCTGCAACTCTTTTTTCAAGTCGATCATAGTTTCTTTTAACATTGCCTTTAGCTTCTCCGAGCTTCATATCTGTAATAAGATAATTAGAGATTTGAAAGTGAACATATTTTTTCATATAGTCATTGGCATCTTCGATAGTCTTTGGGTATTGCTTTTTGTCAGGATCAAAAAGAATTTCAGTTTTTGGATCAAATTTATATGTCTTTGCAGTTAGAAACTTTTTTGCAAATTCAGCGCGCTCTTTAACTCGGTCAAGATAGATTTTCTGAACAGCGGCAAAAACGGTACAGTCTTTATTTTTAACTTTAGCAAAAACACCTTTCATCATATTTTGAATTTTCTCAATATCACTTTGTAGAAGGTAAACTTTGCCGCTATCTAACTTTTTAATGTACTGATCAATTGTTCGTTGTTCTAAAGTATCATCAAGAGAAGAGTATTTTATATGTTGATTCAAAAAACCTTGTTCAATGGCATATAGAAAACGACAAGAGAGCTCATTGCCGCTTCTTTCTTTTGCTCTCGATAATAATTCGCTTTTTTGTTGAGAGTCTTTCCCTGCATGCACGATAAAACTAAAAGATAAAATTAAGCCGCCGAGAATTAGTTTTTTAATCGACTGCATGGTGCCCTTTTTCATTTGTGAACCTTTCTCATGATAAAACTGACTCATTTTAGCAGAAACTTTTTTAAAGACTAGATACGCTTCGGCAAAGCTTATCCTAAAATATATAAAAAACTCATGACGCGGGGCTCTTGAGGCTAAATAAAAGACAGTTGTGGAATATTAAGGTCATAAGACTGACCTAGGTCGTGCCCGAGCACTTCTTTTTTGGTCATTTTACCATGCTGAGTCTCAATAATGAAAAATGACATTTCAGGATAACGAATTTTAAGTCGACGCATTTCCTCAGAAATAAGCTCAATATTCTTAGGATCATCATCAGACATACCAAAGCGATGATGCGCACTGTAACCATAGGTTGAAATTGCTTTTTCAACCGCTGATCGAATCGCTGCTTGTTTTAACTGCGCAACAGTTTGAATTTTATAAGTGTCACCTAGATTTTTACGAGTATCGTGATGATTCACCGGGTAAATTGCAAGGTAGTTTGGAGATTGGGGCAAAGCCTTACGCTTTACTAAAAGATCAATACCTGTCTTTATAGTATCAGGATGATGGCCCCGAGCTGTGATAATTGCTGTGGGCCTCATATTATAAGTTGCATGAAAAAAACATGACCAAGAAGGACCTTGCCAACGAAAATCAGGATGCCCAAGTGCCGCAGCAATATCTTCAATAAAAGCCTGACGCTTACCCATGACTCTTTCCAGCCAAAATAAATTAAGATCTCTAAAGCATCTAAAAGTTCCCGACTCATCATCAAATTTAATTTCATAATCCTTATAAGGTCCTGATTTTCCAACACGGCTTTGCTCAAAAGCAAACTCCCCACTAGAAATGACAACTTCAGCACCTGTTTCTTTATGAAAAATATAAAGTGGAGTTGAGAGAAATAGAACATTGTCGTCAAAATCAAAGAAGTAAAAACTTCTTCCACCTTGAGCAAAATTTCGATCTTTTTCACGCGGTCGCTCTATTTGTAACTCTAATTGCGATACAAAAGATGGACTTGATTGAGCTGCTTGATAAAAATAACGCAGTGTTTTTTGAACCATAATTAAGTTCTAAATGCCCTTAAATTGCTTATTTTGCAAGCATTTATCGCTCTTTTGAAGCTGACTTTCTACGCACCACTGTCTTAACTTTTGTATTTGTGGATTTGGCGTCTGAGCTGGCTTTTGCTGTTTTTTTTGCAGCGGTTTTTTTGATATTCACCTTTTTTACTTTACCCGCAGGAACAGCTGTTCCTGATTTATCGGCAATTAATTTAAGAGCTTGCTCAAGTGTTAAGCTCTCAGGCGTGACTCCCTCTGGTAAAGAGGCATTGGTTTTTCCAGTTTTCACGTAGGGTCCATAAGGACCGTTCATAATTTGCACTGGCTCGCCTGTAGCAGGGTGAGCACCTAACTCTTTAAGAGGAGCCGCTCGACCGCGGCCTCTTTTGGGCTGAGCTAAAAGCTCTAAGGCTCTTTCTAAAGTAACATTAAATATACTCTCTGTCTTAGGAATCGAGCGATAGTCTCCATCACAAACCGCAAAAGGACCAAAGCGTCCGATACCCACTTTGACTTCTTTTTTATTGCCAGGATGAATACCTAAAGTTTTTGGTAAAGAGAGTAACTCTAAAGCTTGATCAAGACTGATTGTCTCAGGATCAATCCCACTTGTAATAGAAGCTCTTCTTGGTTTTACATTCTCATCAGTAATATCACCCAACTGCACATAAGGACCGTAACGACCTGTAAGTACATAAATTGGCAAACCCGTTTTTGGATCTTTACCAAGGGCATTGGCCCCATTGAGTTTTTGATCAATAAGTTTATCTGCTTTTTCGGCTGTGATATCTGCTGGTGATTCAGACTCAGGCAAAGAGGCACATACTTCTTCGCCACTGCGATCTGTGCAAACATAAGCTCCATAACGACCCACTCGAAAAGAGTACTTCTCAAGACCTTTAAATATAATTTGTCTAGCCTCTTCTGGATTGATCTCTTTTTCTTGAGCTTCAATTTGTTTTTTTAAACCTTTGGCACCAAAGTACACACTATTTAGATACTTCTCCCAATCTAAATCTCCATCAGCAATATCATCTAAAGATTTTTCCATCTTCGAAGTAAAATCTAAATCCACATATTGAGGTAAATGTTGCTCTAGAAGTTTAGCTACAATTAAGGCCGTAAAAGTAGGCACTAATGCATTACCCTCTTTTCTTACATAACCACGGTCAATAATGGTACCGATAACAGAAGCATAAGTAGAGGGGCGACCAATGCCCTCTTTCTCCATAGTTTGTACAAGACTTGCCTCTGTATAACGAGCTTGTGGTTTTGTTTCATGCTCTGTGGCTTCAACTTTTTTAAGATTAACGACATCACCTACTTTAAGTGCAGGTAAATGAACCTCTCTAGCTTCAAGATCAGACTCCGGATCGTCACTTCCCTCTACGTAGGCTCTTAGAAAACCAGGAAACTCAATGGTCATTCCAGAAGCGGAAAATAAGACTTCTCCAGCTGCAATGCGCACTGAAATTTGCTTTTGTTTTGCATCCACCATCTGGCTGGCAACCGTGCGTTTCCAGATGAGTTCATATAGTTTTAGTTGTGTTCCAGAGAGTTCAGTTTGATCAGGGTCTATAAACTCAGTCCCTGCTGGTCTAATAGCTTCATGGGCCTCTTGCGCCCCTTTTACTTTTTTACTAGCATAACTGCGCACTTCAGAGGGCAAATACTCTTTACCATATTTACCTTGAATGCATTTTCTTGCCGCCTTCAAAGCTTCTTCTGAGAGGAAGCTTGAGTCCGTACGCATATAAGTAATATGCCCTTGTTCATAAAGCTTTTGTGCCACTTGCATGGTTTCACGAGCACTCAAACCTAGTTTTCGGTTGGCCTCTTGCTGTAACGTCGAAGTAATAAAAGGAGGCGCCGGCTTACGCTGAACTGGTTTCTCCTCTACTTCACTGATAGTCCATTTTTCTTTTGGCAGCTTTTCTACAAGTTCTTGAGCTTTACTGGCCTGTAAATGAAGAACATCTTTATCACCGGTGAGTTTACCGGTTTCAGGATCAAAATCTTTACCTGTGGCAATTCGCTGCCCTTTGACACTTAAGAGACGACTTTCAAAACTGCTATTTGATTTATCTAAATGCCCCGTAATACCCCAGTAATCAGCTTTTTTAAATCGAAGCCTCACATGCTCACGCTCACAAATAAGTTTTACAGCAACTGACTGCACACGACCGGCTGAGAGTCCATAAGCTATTTTCTTCCAAAGAAGTGGCGAAAGAGAGTAACCAACAAGACGATCTAATATACGACGAGCCTCTTGAGCACGAACCAAATTTTTATCTATATCTCGCACATCTTTAAGAGCTTTTTGAATGGCATCTTTAGTAATTTCATGAAAAACCATGCGCTTAGTTGGCACATTTGGATTTAACACCTCTAATAAATGCCAACTAATACTCTCTCCCTCTCTGTCTTCGTCCGTTGCAAGATAAAGCTCGTCGGCATCTTTAAGTTTGGCGCGTAGCTCACGCACAACCTTTTCTTTATTTTTTGGAATACAATAAAGAGGCTCAAAATGCTCTTCAACATTCACACCTAATTGAGCCCACTTCTCTTTTTTAAATTTCTCAGGAATATCTTTGGCAGACTGAGGCAAATCACGGATATGTCCCATGCAAGATTCAACTACATAATCCTTGCCTAAAAACTTTCGAATTGTTTTAGCTTTTGTTGGCGACTCAACTACCACAAGTTTTTTGCCACTCATTTGCTTTTTAGCTGCTACAGCTTTTGCCATCTATATTATATTCCTAAAAGTTTGCTTGGCAGCCGTTGTTTGTTTACCCAACAGGCGTTAAATTACTTACCAATCTGACGCATATCTGGACAAAAAGACAACCGCCAGTCCTGCCGCCGGTATCCCAGCCTTAAAAAATGATGATAGTTGAGCAGATCTGCAAGAAGATTCTTTGACCTTGAGCGACAACGCAAGACCAAAGCTTGGATTAAATCAGTTGCTTCTCTTAAACTAAAAGCATGAAAAACCTGTCTACATTTCAAGCAAAAATTGATTTTTTACTAACAGATATTGATGACACCATGACCGATGAAGGACGACTTCATCCAGAGGCCTTTTCCTCTCTGTGGGAGTTACATAAATCAGGTGTGCATGTTGTCCCCGTAACAGGACGACCCGCTGGTTGGTGTGAACTCATTGCCAGACAGTGGCCAGTGAGTGGAGTGATCGGCGAAAATGGTGGATTTTATTTTCGATATAATAATCGTAGCATGCAGCGGCATTTTGTTTTGCCAAATTCAAAAATGGAAGAAAACCGCCTGGCCTTAAAAAAAATTGAAACTGAAGTACTCAAAAAAGTTCCTGGAAGTGCAGTGGCCTCAGATCAATTTTGTAGATTGATGGATCTTGCCATTGATTTTTGTGAAGACGTTCCTGCCTTGCCAACAGTTGAGGTTAATAAGATT
>CAYMKD010000141.1:0-6821 GCA_964390435.1 uncultured Pseudobdellovibrionaceae bacterium
ATAATCAAAACGAGCAACTTAACTTATTAGGGCTAGGATTACATTATCAAAAAAATAATTTATCCTGGTTTAATTTATTCAATGGACTTGATACGCAGATTTTATATTGGCCAAGCACGTCTACTTCAAACATAGCTCTTAAAACAAATTATGATGTAAAAATGGAGCTTCAATCTGATATCAATTCTGCATGGACTATTTCCTACTCTCTACTTTACAGAAACTGGCAATGGGAAAAGGATTTTCAAGTTTTCAAGTTTTCAGAGACTGGACTTTCCGTTGGAACAAAAATCTTTTTCTAGCGAGTCATTTTGGCTCAAGTGCCAATATTGTTTGAGACAATATGCCTTAAAGAATTCTTAAATACCTTATTTAAAACATTACACTGAGGCACAGAAAGTGCATTATATAAATTAGCCATGCTAGAATCCTCTTACTATGATTTGCAACAGTTCCGCCATCTCTTTGTTTGCGCACAAAAACCAAATCAATTAAATTTTCATATTGAAGGAGTTAAGTGTCCTAGGTGTGTCCTTAAGCTAGAAAACCTCGCTTTAACTAATCCCCTATTTAGTTCTGTAAAAGTAAACTTAACTCAAAAAAGTATTTCTATTGACCTGAATCAAGCTAATACAAAAATTAGTGAAGTGGTTAGAGTCATTACAGAATTAGGATATACTCTGACTCCACTAACAACTGAGATAAAGCCAAATAAGAGCTCTCATACAGAGCTTAGCCGATTGGGAATCACTGGATTTTGTGCTGGAAATATTATGTTGCTTTCAATTTCTATATATTCTGGCCTTCAAAGTTCAACTTGGATCAGTGCTTTTAATTGGCTCAGTTTTCTTCTATTCCTCCCTATCATTTTAATCAGCGTAAAACCTTTTTATATGGGCGCCAAAAGAGCTCTTGTCCAAGGTTACTTAAATGCAGACCTTCCAATTATTATTGCTTTTTTTGTAGGAAGCTTTCTTTCTATTTTAAATTTATTAAGAGGTTCACCACACGTTTATTTTGATTCAACAAGTGCTTTTATTTTTTTAATTTTAACAAGCAGGTACTTTTTAAACTACTTACAAAATAATACACTAACAGTAGATCCTCTTGAAAACTTCTTTGACACTCCTTACGTGCGAATTCTTAGAAACAATGTAGAAGAGTTGCAAAATAAAAATCAAGTGCAGCCTGGAGATCAAATCATTGTGAAACAATGTGAGAAGTTCCCAGCTGATGGATTTAATAATGGTAGTGATATAGAGGTAGACAGCAGTTTACTGACTGGCGAATCCATGCCTCTTCTTATAAAGAAAAATGAAAGAGTCTATGCAGGACAAACTCTTTTAAATGAGCAGGCTTTTATTACAGTTGAAAAAAGGATGATTGAAAGTCGAATTGCTGAAATCTTCAAACAACTTAATCAATTTGACCTGAGAGATAAAAAATGGGAGCAACTCTCTGATCGTTTGGCTCACTACCTATTACTTACCGTCTTTATCATTGGAGCACTCTATTTTGCTCTCTATAGTGCCACTGATTTTAATCAAGCATTTGAAAATACCTTGGCTCTTATTATTGTAGCATGTCCCTGTGCCCTTGCTTTTGCGGCTCCTTTAACTCTTGCATTGGCTTGTCGTCTGGCTGCTCAAAAATGAATTATTATTAAGGAATCGAGTAGTTTTTAAAATCTATCTAAAGTAAAAAATATTTTTTTTGATAAAACAGGAACTCTCACTACTGACTCCCTAAGCATTACTTCTTGGCATCCTCGCCCACCTACCTCTGAGCAAGCTAATCTCATTGTTGCATTAGAAAAACGATCTGTTCACCCTATTGCAAAAGCCCTACTACAAGCATGTTCAAACGCAGTCGATAAAGATTTAAATTTAGAAAATTGGCATGAAACACCGGGAGTTGGCCCAAGTGCCGACTATCTACAGGATCAATATAGAATAGCAAGAACTACGGGCAGCAAAGAGCTCAGCGTTAGTCTCTACAAAAATAATGAAATTATAATTACGGCACGTATGAGCACTGAGTTACAAGATAGTGCTAAAGAAGTTATTAGATATTTAAGAAATAAAAAATATAACCTAGCACTTCTTACTGGAGATCAAAAACAAAACGCTTTAAATCTTGCAAAGAAGTTAAATTTAAATTCAGAACAAGTTCATTTTGAATTAAGCCCTGAAGACAAACAAAAGTATATTGAAACATTTCCACAAACACTTTATGTGGGTGATGGTATAAATGATTTGCTGGCTTTTAAGAAAGCTTTTGTCAGCCTTGCTTTAGGTGGAATCGCAAGTCAAAGCATTATGAATGCTGATATCAGTTTTGCTAAAAACAGTCTTTCACAGCTCACAGAGCTATTTAAAATATCAAAAATTGTAAATCACTTGTTAAAAAGAAACCTGTTCTTAGCACTTTTATACAACTTAGTTGCCGGAGGCCTTGCTTTAACTGGCCATATAACCCCTTTATTAGCAGCTGTCTTAATGCCACTTAACTCAGTTGTTTTACTTCTTTCCTCATATTTATCTTTATCCAAATTAAGAGTAAAACTATGAATATATTATTAATAATGATTCCAATCTCTCTTTCTCTTGGCATATTTTTTTTATTTTCATTTATTTTAGCATCAAAAAAAGGTCAGTATGATGATCTGCAAACACCCGCAATTAGAATTTTAGAAGAAGATGATTTAAGAAAGGATTAAATCCAGTGAATACAGAAACTTTTAGTTACGACGATAATATTGTAAAAAAGTTTATCTACGCTACCTTGCTTTGGGGTGGGATTGCTTTTCTAGCAGGATTGCTCATTGCCCTACAACTCGCCTACTGGCCTCTTAACTTTAATTTAGAGTGGCTGACTTTTGGTCGATTGCGTCCACTACATACCAATGCCGCAATTTTTGCTTTTGCGGGAAATGCAATTTTTGCAGGGATTTATCATTCTAGTCAAAGATTACTAAAAACAAGAATGTTCTCAGACGTGCTAAGCAAGATTCACTTTTGGGGTTGGCAACTTATTATTGTCGCTGCGGCTATAACCCTCCCCCTAGGTTACTCACAATCTAAAGAATACGCTGAACTTGAGTGGCCTATTGATATAGCTATTGCTGTTGTATGGGTTATTTTTGCAGTTAATTTTTTTGGGACGATTAGTAAGCGACGAGAAAAACATATGTATGTAGCCATATGGTTTTATATTGCTACAATCATTACAGTTGCTGTTTTACATATAGCTAATTCTATTGAAATTCCTATTAGTTTTCTGCAGAGCTATCCCATTTATGCAGGTATTCAAGATGCTCTTGTTCAATGGTGGTACGGACATAATGCAGTTGCATTTTTCTTAACAACTCCATTTCTCGGCCTCATGTATTATTATATTCCTAAAGCCGCTGGACGACCTATCTACTCATATCGACTTTCGATAATTCATTTCTGGTCTCTCGTTTTTATTTACATATGGGCCGGCCCCCATCACTTACTCTACACTTCTCTCCCCGAGTGGTCACAAACACTTGGCATGGTTTTTAGTCTCATGTTATGGGCTCCAAGTTGGGGTGGAATGATCAATGGCCTTCTAACACTCAGAGGTGCTTGGCATCTCCTTAGAACAGAGCCTGTAATTAAATTTCTAGTTACGGCAGTGACCTTTTATGGAATGACTACATTTGAAGGGCCACTTCTTTCAATTAAAAGTGTTAGTTCTTTAGCTCACTATACAGATTGGATTGTTGCCCATGTTCATGGCGGGGCTCTGGGTTGGAATGCTTTTCTTACTTTTGGTATGTTGTATTATCTTGTTCCAAAATTATGGAATGCTCCTCTTTACTCTAAACGTTTAGCAACCTACCACTTCTGGATAGGTCTTCTAGGAATTCTAACTTACTATATTTCCATGTGGTCGGCAGGTATCACACAAGGACTCATGTGGCGAGCTATTGATGAGCAAGGTCGCTTAGTTTATCCAGACTTTGTAGAAACAGTTATGCAAATTGTACCACTTTATTGGGTTCGAGCCGCTGGTGGTGGATTGTTTATTATTGGATTTTGCATAATGCTTTATAACTTGGCAAAAACAATTTCAGCAGCCCCCAAAGATCAAAAAGAAGAAGTTTTTGCAGTAGCAAAACCGCAGAGTCTTGTAAAATCAGAAGAGACCGGCCATCGTCGCTTAGAAGGAATGGCTACTGCATTTACTGTCTATGCCTTTATTGCCATTTGCATAGGAAGTATCATTGAAATTTACCCAACCCTAAACCTTCATAAATACATTCCATTAAGCGAGGAGATTACTCCTTACACTCCTTTAGAGTTAGCTGGGCGAGATATTTATGTAAGTGAAGGGTGTTATGTGTGCCACTCACAGCAAATTAGAAATTTAACCTTCGATATACTTAGATACGGGCCTGCTTCAACTATTGCAGAATCAATGTATGACCGCCCCTTTCAATGGGGATCTCGTCGTATTGGTCCTGACTTATCTCGCATAGGAAAAAAATATCCAGATTTATGGCACTATCGTCATATGATTGATCCAAGAGCCATTACTTCTAAATCGATTATGCCCAGCTACACATGGTTAACTACAAAAATTACTGACTTTGTAGTACTTAGAAAAAAATTAAGCGTCATGAAAAATCTCGGAGTACCTTATTCCGATGATGAAGTGGCCCAGGCTGATATTTTAGCAGAAAAACAGGCAAAGGAAATTGCTCTTGGGCTTGAGCAAAATGGAGCTCCAAAAGGTTTAGAGAGAAAACAAATCATTGCTATCATTGCCTACCTACAAGCACTCGGACAAAAAGGAGTCAGCAAATGAAATCCTTAGGACTCAGCTATTTTACAGATACAAATTTAACCCTACTCGCTCTGCTATTATTTTTTTCAGTTTTCATTGGACTTACTTTTTGGGTTTTTAGAAAAGATCAAAAACCTTATTTTAAAAAAATGAGTGAATTACCGTTTGATGAAGGGCAAAAAAATGGATAACAATAAAAATAACCAAGACCCCCTTTTACTCAACCACAATTACGATGGCATTCAAGAGTTAGATAATCCACTACCAAATTGGTGGCTTATGACTTTCTTGGGAGCCATCATATTTGGATTTTTATACTTTATTCATTTTCATTTAACCCCACGCCCCTCTCAATATGAAGAGGCTATGAATGAAGTTGCCTCTTTAACTCAAAAACAGAATGACTCGATAAGTGCTTTTGATGAGAAGACTTTTAAAGATAAAATGGATAATCCTGAAACACTCTTAATAGGCGCGCAAATTTTTAAAGATAAGTGTCTGGCCTGTCATGGCGACAAAGGCCAAGGCCTCATTGGTCCAAACCTTACAGATAAGTTTTGGCTCCATGGTGGCCAACCCAAAGATATTTATACTGTTATTGACAAAGGAGTCCTTGATAAAGGGATGCCTAATTGGGACACCCAACTAAAGCCAGAAGAAATTCTTGCAACTACAGTATTTGTTCATTCTTTGATTGGAAGTGACCCTCCTAATGCTAAGGCTCCTCAAGGTGAAGAGGTTTCGATGTGAGTTCACAACCACAAGATCGGCTTAATACGACAGATGAATATGGAGCTCGAATTTATATTCATCCGGCTGATGTAAAGGGGTTTTTCAGAACTTATCGAACTCGTATTCAATACTTTTTAATTTTAATTTTTCTTCTATTACCTTGGTTCAAAGTCAATGGAACTCAAGCGGTGCTGCTTGATCTTCCAAATCGCCGATTTGCATTTTTTGGAATTACTTTTTTTGCCCATGATGCTCCATTAATATTTTTTATTTTAGCATTTCTAACTCTTTCTCTCGCACTTGTAACAGCTATTTGGGGAAGAGTATGGTGTGGCTGGGCCTGCCCTCAAACTGTTTTTATAGATGGAGTTTATCGTCGAATTGAAGGTTTTTTTGAAGGTTCATATATTAAACGCCGACAGGCTCAAAATAAACCAATTCATGCAAGTCTGGTATTCAAAAAAACTTTAAAATGGATCACGTTTATTTTAATTTCAACAATTCTTGCTCATTCCTTTTTAGCTTATTTTGTTGGTGCTGAACGCGTTATTCAAATGACACAAAATCCTCCTCAAGAAAACTGGATTGATTTTGTTTTTATTTTAATTTTAACAGGACTTATTAGTTTTGACTTGGGATGGTTTAGAGAACAGTTTTGCATTATTATGTGCCCCTATGGACGCTTTCAGTCTGTGCTCATGGACCAAAACACTCTTAATGTAATGTATGATCAAAAACGCGGAGAACCTAGAAAGGGTTTAGATACTCAAAAGCAAGGTGACTGCATTAATTGCAGACGATGCAAAGAAGTCTGTCCAACAGGAATTGATATTCGAGATGGCTTGCAGCTTGAATGCATTGCTTGTACTGCCTGCATAGATGCTTGCGATGAAATCATGGCAAAGGTGAATAAACCTAAAGGACTTATTCGCTATATGTCTCATAAGAATCTTCAGGGGTTTAATACCATTTTTATGAGACCTCGAGTTATTGTGTATTTAGTACTCATTTTTTCCTCCGTACTTGGACTTGGATATAATATTTCAAATAGAACAAGTTTTAGAGCTGAAATTTTAAGAAGTAAAGATTCTCCCTACTCATATCTCCCCTCATCAGATGGAAAAACTCTACTGGTAAATCACTTTAAAATTCATTTTCAAAATCAAACCTTTTATAAAGCACAGTTAACTACTGAGCTTACTGAAGAAGCTAAACAAAATGGTTTAGTATTGGTTATGCAAAATAATCCAACTCAAATTGAACAAGGAGAGACT
>CAYMKD010000142.1:0-6768 GCA_964390435.1 uncultured Pseudobdellovibrionaceae bacterium
GTTCCAAGAACCCTCTATCATATGGGACTCTATTTGTTTGCTTATTTAGCAGTGGCTGTGACAACTCCATTTTATTTAGTTTCTGGTTGGGCTTATTTGTTTGTGATTTTACCTTTGTCGGCAAAAGTATTAATTGAGTTCTTAAAACTTTATAGAAGCCAAGCAACGGTTGGGTGGCTTAAGTTCTTTTTATGGATCAATGTTAGTTTGTTGGTTTTTCTATTTGTACCCATAATTGATAAGTGGGCTTTTCTTTTACAGAGCTAAGAAATTTTCATATCTTCAGGTGTGTCTACTTGTCTCGCTGGATGAGTTTTAAAAAACTCCGGCAAAGACTCACAATTTTTCTCAATTTTTGTAAGTAGTTGAAATTTAGTTGTATCGGTTCCAAATCGTCTTGCTGTGAGCATTTGTGGAACAATAAAAACATCGGCAGCGGTGATATCATCACCAAAAGCAAATTTTTTTGAAAAAGGTAAAAGCATTTTTTCTATAGAGACAAAGCCTAGCTCAACCCAATGCTGGGCCCAGGCTTCATTTTGTTGTTTATTGTAACCGGCATCTTTACCGAGCTTTTGAAAAACTTTGAGATTATGAAGAGGGTGAATACCAGAGTTAATTGTTTCACAAACTTGTCTGACCAATGCTTTTTTATAGGGATCTTTAGGGTAAAGTGGTTTTTGAGGAAAAACTTCATCTAAGTACTCGATAATCGCAACGGATTGGCTGATGGCTTTATCGTTGTGGATTAAGCAGGGGACCTCACCAGCAGGATTTAGTTTTCTAAAAACTTCGGAGTGTTGTTCGCCGCCATTTTTTAGCAAATGAATGGGGCGGTATTCATAGTCGAGCTCTTTGTGTGCGAGTGCAATGCGAGCTCGGTATGAGGTAGAGCTTCGAAAATAATTGTATAAAATTAATTCAGCCATTTTTATTCTCCATCTACTCCCTCTTAAATGACACCGATGCCAAGACGAGTCAATGACGGATATCTTGGAATTTGTTAGAACTAGCGTGAAAATTATGGACATAGCTCATGTTTTTATGGGTCGAATAAAAATGAGGTTGTAATGAAGCTTGGAAGTTTAAGAAATCCACAAAAAAAAGATGGTGACCTAATTGTCGTTAGTCGCGATTTGCAGCACGCCGTTAAGGTGACAACCATTGCAGAAAGCTTAATAGAAGCCGTTGAGCATTGGGACGAAGTTCAACCTAAATTAGAGCAAGTTTATAAAGATTTAAATGCAGGCAAAGTTGTCGGCTCATTTAAAGTAGAGCAAAAAAATCTACTGGCTTGTTTGCCAAGAACATATTTATTTGCTGATGGCTCAGCCTACATACATCATATTAAGCTTGTGCGCATGGCAAGAAAGGCGGCTTTGCCGGAAACTCTTGAGACGGTGCCCTTAATGTACCAAGCTGAGTGTGGTGAGTTCCTAAGTCCCAATCAAGATATTCTGCAAATAGATTTTAGCCATGGAACTGATTTTGAAGCTGAAGTGGGTGTGATCACCCAATCCGTACCGATGCAAACCACTGCTGCTGAGGCTTTAAATAAAATTTGTCTTTTTGTTTTAATTAACGATGTTTCTTTACGTGGATTAATCCCTGCAGAGTTAGCGCAAGGTTTTGGGTTTTTTCAAAGTAAACCAACGAGCGCATTGTCGCCTTTTGCCGTCACTGCAGATGAGTTGGGCGATTCTTGGCAACAAGGCAGAGTACATCTGCCTCTAGAAGTTACTTACAACGGAGAATTCTTTGGTAAAGCCAATGCGGGACAAATGCACTTTCATTTCGGACAACTCATTGCCCATGCAGCTAGCACTAGAAATTTAGCTGCTGGAAGCCTTATCGGCAGCGGAACAGTTTCAAATGAAGATCCTCAAATGGGCTCTAGTTGCTTGGCTGAGAAGCGCATGATTGAGCAAATTAATAATGGTGAAATTAAAACACCTTTTATGAAGGTCGGCGAAACAGTACGAATTGAAATGCATAATAAAAATAAAGAAAATATTTTTGGTACGATTGAGCAAAAAGTTGCGGCTTTTAAAAAGTAAAAACTCAATTGTTTTATTGATTTTTTACGCACTTGTTTTAAGTGGTTGCTCTTCATTTTTATATTATCCAACAAACATAAATTACATTGAGCCTAAAAAAATGGGGCTTAAATACGAAGACTTATTTATTCCTCAAACTGATGGCAGCAAGCTTCACGCCTGGTATTTTGCAGCGACTACGAAAAAATCCAAAGGCACTCTTGTGTTTCTTCATGGTAATGCACAAAACATAAGCTCTCATTTTCTACATTTGTCTTGGCTACCGGCTTTGGGATACAACTACATTATTTTTGATTATCCTGGCTACGGTCAATCTGCTGGAAAGCCTTCACCAAAATCAACACTAGAAGCTGCAAAAGCTGTGATTCGTTGGACTCATAAAAATAAAGACTCAAAACCCTTGATTATTTACGGTCAAAGTCTTGGCGGAATTGTTGCTTTAAGAGCCACGGAAGATCTTAAAAGTGAAATTCCTGTTAAGCTTTTAATTGTGGATTCTTCATTTTATTCTTATGAGGAAGTTGCACGAAGTGTCATGTCAAACGGTTGGCTAACTTGGATTTTCCAACCACTTGCGTATTTAGTTATGAGTGACCGCTATGCGCCTGGGGATTTAAGTGAGCTTTCGCCAATTCCAATTTTATATGTTCATGGAGCTCAAGATACAGTTGTAAGGTCATGGTTTTCAGAAAAAATGTACGCCAGGTCTAAAGAGCCAAAGCATTTGTGGATTTTACCTGAAGCTAAACATGCAGAAACTTATTGGACTGAAAAAGGGCGATATCGCCAGCAGTTAGTCGAGTTTTTAGATTCCACTCAATAGTGTATTCTAGTCTTGTCGGGGTTTTGTGTGAGTGTCATAATAAATTTTTGACTAAGGAGAGTTTAATGATTCGCAATTCAGATAAAGAAAATGACAAAAAAGATGAAATCTCTTTAACAGAGAAGCTTTTAAAAACACGTACCTTAACTCTTTTTGACACTGTAAATGCTAAAGTTGCAAAAGAAGTCATCCAAGGTTTATTTCTGCTTGAGGCTGATGACGCAAAAACACCAATTAATTTATTTATTAATTCTCCGGGTGGAGAAGTTAGTTCTGGTTTTGCAATTTATGATGCAATTAATTTTATAAAACCAACTGTGCGAACAATTGCCTCTGGTTTATGTGCCAGTGCAGGGGTTCTAATTTTTATTGCCGCCAAAAAAGAGAATCGTCTAAGTCTGCCCAACAGCAAGTTTTTATTACACCAACCATCTATCGGCTCTGTAGGTGGCTCAACAACAGACATTGAGATTATTGCAAAAGATATTATTAATACTAAAGCTAAGCTTAATGAGCTTTTATCAAAAGCAACGGGGCAATCGATTAATCGTATTCAAGAAGATACAGATAGAGATTACTGGATGTCGGCTTCTCAAGCACAAGAATATGGTTTAGTGAGTCGAGTGATCGACTCTCGAGACGAGCTTCGCTAGAATTAGAACAGAATTTGGCCGAACAGATAATTTTGTCTTTATGCGACATTGAAGATATCATCAACATTTTGAGTTTGCCTTCTATTTAATCCTTCGTCACACTTCTTATCTGAAGCTAATAAACAAAATTATTCTGTTGGTTAAGGAGGATTCATGAAACTATCAACAGTCGTTGCTATGCTTATTACCATTACAATGGCATTTTCAGCACAAGCGCAGACTAAAAAGACAAAAAAATCTCACCGTGCAAAGCAAACAAAACAAGCTGTGCAAAATACAGAGCCTATGGCAGAGGAAGCAGCACCAGCTGAACCAAGACGTAAAAAATCTTTAAATGAGCAATACTCAGGACAAGGTTATGGTATGGCGGGTTGTGGTTTAGGTTCCGTTGTATTGGGGCCTACTCCAGGAAATAAATGGGGACAAGTTGGTGTGGTTATTACTGACACTCTTGTTTTCCCACAGACATTTGCAATCACTTCTGGAATTTCTAATTGCGGAACTTCAGGTGATATGGCTTCTATAAATTTTATTGAAGCTAATAAAGTAGCTCTTGAGAGTGACATTGCTCGTGGTCAGGGCGAATCTTTAGAGACTTTAGCAAATCTTCTTGGTTGCGATCAAAAGAACCTTGGAAGCTCACTGCAAAGGAATTATAAAAATATTTTCTCTAGCGATAATGCAACTCAAATCAACGGTCAAATTTTAAACACAATTAAGACACAGCCTTCACTTGCGGCATCTTGCCAAATTGCTGGTTAATAGAAAGGATCTTGTAATATGAAAAAACTAATTTTTACATTAATTATGACAGGTTCTGCAGTAGCCATGGCTCGTCCTTATGGTGAAGCAGGTTGCGGATTAGGCTCAATTGTTATGGGCAACACTGGCAGCCAAGTATTAGCGTCAACTACTAACGGATCATCGTATTCAAATGCTTTTGGAATTACTTCAGGTACTTCTAACTGTGTTGAAGATGGCGCGGTTGCTTTAAATAAAGAGCTTCCTCTTTATATTGAAAGCAATAAAGAGTCTTTGGCAACAGACGTAGCTCGTGGCCAAGGTGATTCTTTAGCCACTTTGTCTGAGCTTGTGGGTTGTGATCAAGCGGTTCTTGCTCCAGCTTTACAGAAAAACTACAAAGTAATTTTTGTTGATAGCCAAATGCAACCGGCACAAATTGAGAACTCAATTAGTCATGTTGCTGCAAATAGCTGTAACATTTAATTTCTTGCTGTAAACATTCGTTTCGTTTAATTAAAAGGGCCTATGTGGCCCTTTTTTTATTTTTTAGCGATACTACTGTCTGGCCCAGGGCTTTTTGCCCAGCAAACCTCTAGTTCTTATGAGGTGGTTCTCAGCGAGGCCATAAAACATGAATTATATAACAATAAACAGTGGCAACGCCTGATGCATTATCAGCCGACTTTATTTGGCGGTATAGAGAGTCAAGTGGATGGAGAAGAGTATTTTTTAGCCCCTAATGGTAAAATCAATTCAAAAGCTGAGCTTGAAGCTACTATTAAAGGCTTTTTTAGTAGTGTAGAGAAAAACAAACTAGGTCCTGTAGCTTGTCGTTTTCCGGCACGTTATTTATGGCTTCAAAAAGAGCTCAAAGAACTCAATATTTCTTGGCCTGAATATGACTGCCCAAGGTTTTATAATTTTAGAGATCGCTTGGCAGCTCAGTCTGTGAGCTTGGTTTTCTCTTCATATTATTTAAACAACCCTTCATCTGCTTTTGGGCATACGCTTTTGCGGATAAATAAGGCTCCTTCGGCAAGAGATGGAAAACGCTATGAGCTACTTGATTATGGTATTGGTTATGCTGCTACTGTGGATACAGGCAATGCTTTAATTTATGCAATTAAAGGTCTCTCAGGGATGTTTAAAGGTGAGTTCACCAGTGTGCCTTATTATTACAAAGTTCGTGAGTATAATGATTTTGAATCACGAGATCTGTGGGAATACGATTTAAATATTGATCCAAAATCTATGGATATTCTTGTGGCTCATATTTGGGAACTAGGGCAGGCCAATATTGACTATTATTATTTTTCTGAAAATTGTGCTTACCATGTTTTTTCAATTATCGAGGCGGCAGATCCAAATGTAGATGTTACCAGCAAATTTAAATTTTATGTGATCCCTTCAGATACGGTGCTCGCAGCTTGGCAGACGCCTGGTTTGATTACCAATGTGCAATATCGCCCATCAATTAGAAGTGTGTTTTTTGAGCGTATTAAAAAATTAAATGATCGTGAACGAGAGCGAGTTGAACAATTTTCTCGAGACGGAAATATTGCAAATCTCACCAGCGGACTTGAACAACAAGAAAAAGTTCATGTCTTAGATGCAGCGATGGATTTTGTGGATTTTAGTTATGCCGATAAAATTCTCAAAGAAGATCAGCAAGCTATTAAATATAAGCGCGAGCTTCTTAGTCTTAGAAGTGAAATTCCAGTCGCCAGTGAGCCTTTTAAGGTAGTGCCAGATGAAGACATAGCTCCGCATAAGGCCCATGGAAGTGGGCGAGTGGGATTAGGTTTAGCTAATGTAGAAGATGAATCGGTAATTAATTTTCGTTACCGAGGAGCTTTGCATGATTTGCTAGATCCTAAAGTGGGTTATCCGGATTATGCTCAGATCAACTTCTTTCAAACAGAATTTTCTTACAATACTAAAACACAAGATTTTTATTTAGAAGATTGGTCTATGTTTGAGGTGATTTCAAATTCAGTGTATTCACCTTATACCAAAAACCGTGCATGGCGAATAAAATTAGGTGTTGAGAGATCGAGAGATGCTAATTGCCGCAATTGTCATCAAGCAGTTTTAAAAGGTGGGTATGGTTTAGCTTTTGAGCCAATAAAAAATTTAACTCTTACCCCATCAGTGCGTGTTGGTGGAATGTACAGTTCTGATTTTCAACCTGAAGATTTTAAAGTTGGGGCTGGGCCAGCATTTATGTTGCGTTACCGAATTTCAGACGAAGCGGCTTTTTTAATCGACAGTTGGTACCGCTATGATTATCGATCTATCCAAACAGATTATCACGAAATTTATGCAGGTCTGCAGGTTGGGTTAAGTAAGGATTTAGCGCTCAGGGCCTATGGGCGCTCTTTTCCCGGAGTTGAAGAGTCAGGCCTTGACCTGATGTTTTACTACTAATATGACACTCTTAAACGGAGAGGTGGCCGAGTGGCTGAAGGCGTGCGCTTGGAAAGCGTATAAA
>CAYMKD010000143.1:0-3439 GCA_964390435.1 uncultured Pseudobdellovibrionaceae bacterium
CTCAGGTGATATCACTAAAGCTCTTGGACTTGGAGCCAACTCAGTGATGATTGGTAATCTCTTAGCAGGTGCTGATGAAAGTCCTGGTGAAACCATTTTATATCAAGGACGCACTTATAAAGTTTACCGCGGAATGGGAAGCATGGGAGCCATGGCAATAGGATCTAAAGATCGCTATGCTCAGGCCGATGTTTCTGATCATGAAAAACTAGTTCCCGAGGGAATTGAAGGAAAAGTTCCATATAAGGGATCTGTGAGTGGTGTGATTCATCAGCTCGTAGGTGGGTTAAGATCAGGGATGGGATACTTAGGCGCCAGTAGCATTCAAGATTTGCAATCTAGAGCACAGTTTGTACAAATATCTTCTCAGGGTTTACGTGAGTCTCATGTTCATGATGTGAGTATAACTAAAGAAGCCCCTAACTATCGTTTGGAGTAGTCTATGCAAGGGGGAATTGCGGTTATCGATTTTGGTTCTCAGTTAACGCAACTTATTGCGAGAAGACTTCGAGAAATTGGTTTTTATACAGAAATATTTCCTTACAATGTGGAGTTAGAAAAACTTAAAGAATTCTCTCCTAAAGGAATTGTTTTAAGTGGCGGGCCCAGCTCTGTATACGAGAAGGGAGCTCCCCATCGAGATATTAAAGAATTATATGATTTAGCTCCTCTCTTGGGAATTTGCTACGGTATGCAAATTATGACTCATGCTTTTGGTGGAGTGGTGGAGCCTTCTACTGAAAGAGAGTACGGTGACAACACTGTTGATTGGACAGAAACTTGGGGAGATTATCCAACAAAACAAAATGTGTGGATGAGTCATGGGGATATTGTAAAAGTACCTCCTCCAGGATTTAAAATTCTTGCTAAATCTTCTGGTGGACATCCTGCTGCTATGGCAGGTGAGCGAGCATGGGCCATACAGTTTCATCCAGAAGTCAGTCACACTGAAAAAGGGACTGAAATTCTAAGAGCTTTTGCGGAAAAACTTTGTGGAGCCAAGAAAAATTGGAATACAAAATCTATAGCTGAGCATTTGTTAGAACAAATTAAATCTCAAGTTCCAAAAGATGAGCATGTTTTATGTGCTTTGAGCGGAGGCGTAGACTCAACAGTAGTAGGATTTTTACTCACAAAAGCTTTAGGGCCAGAAAGAGTGCACTGTGTTTTTGTGGATAATGCGCTTTTAAGAAAAGATGAATTTAAAACAGTGCTTGAAAAATATAAAGGTGCTGGACTTAATGTACGCGGAGTCAATGCAGCAGATATCTTTTTAAAAAATTTAAGTGGCGTTGAAGATCCAGAGAAAAAAAGAAAAATTATTGGTAATACTTTTATAGATGTTTTTGAAAAGTGCATTCCTGCCGATAGACCTATTAAGTGGTTAGCGCAAGGGACGCTTTATCCGGATGTGATCGAGAGTGTTTCTCCGAGAGGAGCTTCAGTAACAATTAAGTCTCATCATAATGTGGGTGGATTGCCGGAAAAGATGAATTTAAAACTGTTAGAGCCTTTGCGTGAGCTTTTTAAAGACGAGGTTCGCGCCATTGGGGCTGAGTTAGGCATTCCTAAAGACATGTTATGGCGACACCCCTTCCCAGGGCCGGGGTTGGCAATTCGGATTATTGGCGAAGTGAATAAAGAAAATCTAGAAGTCCTTAAAGAGTGTGACTCTCTTTTTGTTGAGTCTCTGAAGTCTGAGGGGATTTATGATAAAATATGGCAGGCTTTTTGTGTGTTGTTGCCAATTAAAACAGTTGGTGTGCAAGGAGATGGTAGAACTTACGAAAAAGTTTTATCCCTCAGAGCAGTGACTTCTCATGACGGTATGACTGCGGACTGGTACCCGTTTGAATATAGTTATTTGCGCCGCATTTCCAATCGAATTACAAATCAAGTTAAGGGTGTTAATCGTGTGGTTTATGATATTACAAGCAAACCACCTGGAACAATAGAGTGGGAATAAGATGAGCGAGTCTTTTGTTCATCTGCATGTGCACTCAGAGTACTCACTACTTGAGTCAAGTTGCAAAATTAAAGCGCTTGCTAAAAAAGCAGCAGAAAACCAAATGCCAGCACTTGCTTTAACTGACAATGGCAATATGTTTGGTGCTATTGAGTTTTATTTTGCTTGCAGAGACAAAGATGTAAAACCTATTTTAGGAATGAATGCTTATTTAGCACCTCAATCTCGTTTGGTTAAATCGCAAGAGCGAGATCAACAGCAAACTAACAGGCGACTCGTTCTTTTAGCACAAGATATTAAGGGTTATCAAAATTTGTGCAAATTAAGCAGTATTGGCTTTAAAGAGGGTTTTTACTATAAGCCTAGAATTGATTACGAAGTTTTAGAGCAGTATAACGAAAGTTTGATTGTTCTCTCTGGTGGTCTTCGAGGCGAAATCCCCTATACTTTTTTAAATGAGGGGCCAGAGGCCGCTCTTGATAAAATAAGAAAGCTTGCAAAAATCTATCCTGAAAAGTTTTACCTTGAAGTTTGTCGTACAGGCATCGAGGAATGGCAAAAAATTAATGAATTCATGATTGAAGCCTCAAAGATTACAGGTGTGCCATTGGTTGCGGCTAATGATGTGCATTATCTCAACCGAGATGATCAAATGGCACAAGAAGTTCTGATCTACATAGATACAAATAAAACTCTTCATGATGAATCCAGATTTCGTTTAGGATCAGATCAATTTTATTTAAAAACATCTGCTGAAATGCGTAGCTTATTTTCTGATTTACCAGAGGCTTGTGATAAAACTTTAGAAATTGCTGAGCGCTGTAACATAAAATTTAATCTAAAAGATGATACTGGCAAACAAATTTATCATCTGCCCTCTTACCCAACAACTTTAGGTAAAACGCTTAAAGAAGAAATTGCGATCAAGTCTCATCAGGGTTTAGAGCAGAGATTTAAAGAAGCAGCTGCTCTGAATGAGCCCGTTGCAGAAGAAAAAAAGCCTGAGTATGGAGAGAGGCTTGACTACGAACTCTCTATCATTGATCGCATGGGTTTTAATGGTTACTTTTTAATCGTTCAAGATTTCATTAACTGGGCTAAAGAAAAAGATATTCCTGTTGGTCCTGGGCGAGGTTCAGGAGCGGGAAGTCTTGTTGCTTATGCTTTGCGGATTACAGACTTAGACCCTATTCCCAATTACCTTCTTTTTGAGAGATTCTTAAATCCTGAGCGTATTAGTATGCCGGATTTTGATATCGATTTTTGTCAAGAGAGACGACATGAAGTTATTAACTACGTTACAGAAAAATATGGTGTTGGCTCTGTCTCACAAATCATAACTTACGGAAAGCTTCAAGCCCGCGCAGCAATTAGAGACGTGGGGCGAGTTCTGGGTATGACTTTCTCTGAAGTCGATGTGGTCTCAAAACTTATGCCGGATAAGTTGAATTTAACTATTAAAGAAGCTTTAGA
>CAYMKD010000143.1:3449-6725 GCA_964390435.1 uncultured Pseudobdellovibrionaceae bacterium
TTAATGGATTCAAATCCGCTGATTTCTAACTTGATTGATTTAGCTCAAAGGATTGAGGGCTTAGTTCGACATGCGGGCATTCATGCTGCCGGTGTGGTTATAGCTGATGGCGAACTCGTTGATTTGGCTCCGCTATATAAAGGAGCTGCTGGAGAAAATGTTGTTCAGTATGATATGAAGCATGCTGAGAAAATAGGTCTTATTAAATTTGACTTTCTTGGTCTTAAAACCCTCACTCATATTAATCATACGTTAAAACTTATAGAAAAAAACCGTGGCAAAAAAATCTCTAGTAGAGAAATTCCGTTAAACGATTCAAAAGCTTTTGAACTTATGTCGAGTGGAGATACAGCTGGAATTTTTCAATTTGAGGGAGATGGCATCACAGATGCAACACGTGCTATTAAGCCAACTCATTTTGGTGATATCACTGCTATTACCTCACTCTATCGACCAGGCCCGATGGCTAATATCCCAGAATTTACTAAGCGTAAACATGGCGAAGTTCCTGTTGAGTACCTTATTGAAGAGACAAAAGAAATTTTGCAAGAAACCTACGGAATTATGGTTTATCAAGAGCAGGTTATGGGTATTGCTTCAAAAGTTGCCGGATACTCTCTCGGTGAAGCCGATATGCTTAGACGTGCCATGGGTAAAAAAATTAAATCTGAAATGGATCAACACCGAGTTCGCTTTTTATCTGGAGCAAAAGAGCGCGGTCATGATGTTAAAAAATCCGAAGAACTTTTCGATTTAATGTTTAAGTTTGCAGATTATGGATTTAATAAATCTCATGCTGCAGCTTATTCAGTGATTACTGTGCAAACTGCTTGGCTTAAAAATTATTATGCACCTGAGTTTTTTGCAGCACTCTTGACTACAGAGATGAGTGATACTGATAAAATTGTCAAATACTCAAAAGATGCGCAAAGCCGCGGAGTTGAGGTTCGTTCTCCTCATATCAATTACTCAGAATATCAGTTCACGGTAAAAGGAAACTCAATTTATTTTGGTCTTGGTGCCATTAAAGGAGTTGGGGAGTCTGCAGTTTTAGCGATCCTAGAGGCTAGAGAAAAGATGCCAGAAAAAATCTTTAAAACTCTAGATGATTTTTTTGAAAATGTAGATTTAAGAAAAGTAAATAAGAAAGTCATTGAGTGTTTGATTAAGGCTGGTGCTTTTGATGATTTAGGTTATCACCGTGCTCAATTAATGAGTGGGTATTCGCAGTTTTTAGACATGGCGGAAATAAAAAGACGTGAAGCTGAGGTTGGTCAAGGAAGTCTGTTTGATTTAAGTCCACAAACACAAGTGGTTGCAAAGCTTGAACCTGTTAAGCCATGGACTCGTAGTGAGCAACTAGCCAATGAAAAAGAAGTTCTTGGTTTTTACTTAAGTGATCATCCTCTTAAAGGCTATGATCATTTATTTAAAATTTGGACAACATGTCCAATTCAAGATTTAGCTAAGCTTCCACCTCTAGAAAATGCACCTAAGCCAACAAGTTGGCGTGACCGAGATGCCGGCAAAAGGCGCGTGATTGTTGCAGGTCTTCTTGCGGGTCAAAGAGAAGTGATCACTAAAAAAGGAACCTTGATGGCTTTTGGCCGTATAGAGGATTTAACGGGTAGTGCTGAGTTAGTAATTTTTCCAGATACCTATAAAACTCTTCAAGTTCTATTTAAAGAGGACCGAGCTTGTTTAGTGGCAGGTTTACTTGAGAATCAAGAGGGGAACGCTAAGATCATAGTTGATACCATTTCTTTGCTTGAAGACGCATTAAAGAGGGTAACAAAGTTGATGTTTAGGTTAGATAAAATATCAGAAGAAGAGTTTGCTAAGTTAGGAGCTCTTTTAAGTGAGTATCCTGGTGAAACCTCAATTGATCTTATATTAAAGCTTGAGGATTTAAATAAAACGGTCACTTTAAGTAATTCTAAGCAATTAAAGATCCAGATTTCAAGCCAATTGTTTGAAAGTCTACATATGGCCTTTGGAAGACTTGATTTTGTAGAAATGCCGGATAAGTATAATAGTAGCGAGGTAAATGCTTAATGAATTCTTATCTTAAAATTATTGTTACATTGGCTTCTTTATTTTGTGCCTCAACTGGGTTTTCTCAAGAAAGTTCAGAGCGTGACCCCGCGGCAACAAAGCCTTCAACATCAACTCAATTTGTTGAAAGGCTTTATGGGGGCGAGTCAAAAAATAACAACGCTTCAGCAGCCAAAAAAGAAATTATTGATGATGCTGTTGAGAAAACCTCAGAATTAATGATTAGAGAAATCATCGGTGAATCTAAATTTCAAAGTCAGAAGTCGGTTGTTTTTAATAAGGTGATTAAGGCTTCGGCAAGATATATTCCATTTTTAAAACCAGGGGAACTAACAAAAGAAGGTGATATTTATAAAATGAGTGTGAGTTTAAGGGTTTCCCTTCCAGACTTACAGGCTTTACTGTTAGAAAATGGTTTGCTTTATGAAAACGAAGGAGCTCCACAAGTACTGCCTTTTATTCAGTTTGTTGATCGTGTTCACCTTCAAACATACAGGTGGTGGAGTGTTGCTGAACAACAATCTGTTTTGCCAAAACTTAATTCAAAATTAGAGCAGAATTTAAGAAAGGCATTTTGGCCTTCTTATTTTTATGTATTTCCAGCAGGGCGCATGCAAATGAATTTTATGCTGCCAGATGCTTATAAAACTGAAAATCTAAGAGCCGAAGATCTACAATTTTTAGGAGATTTTATTGGTGCTCAGGTTTTGCTCACCGGAGAAGTTAAGATTGAGAAAAGCAGTGAAACCTCTGAGAGTTATAAGCTCTTTATACGACTTCAAGGTCTGCAAACGAGTAATGGTCGTTCTATTGCTGAAGTGGCAAGACAGTTTGATACAGAGAGCGGTGCTTTTGACTCCGTAGTTGAAAAAAAGTTTAGTGAAGTGATTTTGTCTGTAAGTCAGGATTTATCTGCGCAAATCCTAGAAGCATGGCAAAAAGGCACTTTTGGAGCCTCTCTGGTTAAAGTCACCATTAGAGGTAATATTCCAATTTCTAAACAACCACAGCTCAAGCAAGAGTTGCAAAATAGATTACGTGAAATCAAAATGGCAAAAGAGAGAGTAATTACCTCAGATCAAATAGTTTATGAAGTAGATAGCTCAATTAATGCCAGTGAAATGGCTAATAAGCTTAAAGGCACTGAGTTTTTAGGTAAAAAAATACATATTGAGACTGCCTTTGGCTCTGAGCTGGTACTTAGTCTTAAGTAAGTATCTG
>CAYMKD010000144.1:0-6653 GCA_964390435.1 uncultured Pseudobdellovibrionaceae bacterium
GTTGCACAAAACATAACAGGTCCACGGGCCAACTCATCAAGATTATATTTTTTGTTAAGATCTTTAACACCCATCTTGAGAGCTCGGGCCTTTTCTTCTTCATTTCTAAAGTTTAAACGCCCTTGGAAGTCACCACCGAGGCACTTCATTGCTGCCGCAGAAATCACACCCTCTGGAGCTCCACCAGTCCCTAGCAAAAGATCAATCCCTGAGTTAGGCCAAGCGGCAGCTACAGCGGCCGACACATCTCCATCACCAATGAGCTGAATGCGCGCTCCGGTTTGCCTAACTTCATCAATCAACTCTTTATGTCTTGGGCGATCTAAAATAACAACCATGAGGTCTTCAACTGGCTTGCCTAAAGCTTTAGCTACTTGACGGACATTTTCTGTAGCACTTTTATCAATATCAATATGCCCTTTTGCAGCAGGTCCGCAGGCAATTTTATCCATATAAGTATCAGGAGCATGTAAGAAGCCTCCACTTTCTGCCATAGCCATTACAGAAATAGAACCTACGCCTCCTTTTGCACAAATTGTAGTGCCCTCAAGAGGGTCTAAAGCAATATCAATCTTTGGAGAGTCATCTACCTTGCGGCCTACTTTTTCGCCAATAAAAAGCATCGGGGCTTCATCACGCTCACCCTCTCCAATAACAACCGTGCCATCAATTCTTACTGTGTCAAAAGCCCTGCGCATAGCATCCACAGCTGCACGATCAGCTTCTTTCTCATCTCCTCGTCCGACATAGCGAGCACAGGCAAGTGCCGCTGCTTCGGTAATTCTCACAAACTCTAAAGCCAGATTTCTGTCCATGGTTCTTTCTCCAATACTTCGCGAATAGGTTTTGGCAGTTTAATGATTTTCATGCTTCCGTCAACAGGAACATGCACTGTTTTAGCAGTTGCCACTGGCAAATCAAAGCGAGAAGATAGCATTTTATACTCATAAATAATTCGAATTCCCTCTAGTTTTGCTTGTAGTTCTATATCAAGATGATCTTCAAAAAAACATGGCTTTAAATGCTTCACTTCAGTGCTATAAACGGCGAATAAACAATTTCCTGGATCTGCACTGTGATAGGCACTAATCTTTCGATCTCTTAGCCACGCAACTCGAGCCTCTTCGAAATAACGCAAATAATTGGCATGGTGAACTATACCCATCAAATCAGTTTCATAAAAATGTACATGACGCTTATATATAAAAACTGACATTATATTTTCGCAGCATAGTTTTTAAGAAGTTCAAAAAGAGGTTTAATTTCTTTTTTAGGATCTGGTACTTGGCTGATTAAACGAAAGACTCGGTCAAACCATTCACTTGTAAGTCCATGGCTCTTTTTATCCTCAACCCCCTCGATCCGCTCAGAGTCAGTAACTTCAAAGACATTATTCTGATAAGTTAATGTTAAGCCATCATACTCAACTATAGACTTTCGAATACTCGCATCTGCTCCACGCCAAATAAAGAAATTGCTATCAAAGGGCCCGTGAAACCAAATATCTGCCTTGTACTCCCCAGCTAGCAAATCAGGAGAAAGGCGCCTCATATTTTGACCAATAATCTGATCTTTTAAATACTGATCTATTTTAAGTCTGGCCTGAGGAGTCGTCTGCAAAATTTTAAATCCTGTAATAGCCTCTGTGCTTCGCACCACTTCCGCCTCAATTGGAAAAGTTTGGGCAGCTATTTTAAGTTTTAATTTAAGCTTTTCTCCCACTTGGCTAATAGGACCAGTTGTAACTGCTAACCCTTCATAGCTAATATCAAGTACAGAGGTTTGCTCACCTGTTGGCCACTCAACTCTCACCTGATGAAGTGCTTTATAATCTTCATCTCTATGGGCTAACAATAGACGTGGAAATTTTCTTTTATCGGGATAGCTCTTCACCATGACTACCTTGCTGATTGTATTCGGTTTCTGTTAAGTTTCTCAATGACACTGCCACATGATGTATCAAAGCCTCAACCGCAAAAGTAACTAGCCATGGAAGCGCAGTTTCTTTTGATTGGTAAGTTGCTGACATAGACACTTCCGTTTTTTGACGCTCCACAGCTTTGAAAACTAAAACCCCTTCCATGCCTTGGTAAAGCCCCTCTAAGTTCTTCCAGTGCAGCCTTTTTTCATTTTTGCTTTCGACAAGTTGCATATGTAGAACAATTTCTTTTTCAACGCCAAAAATCTTTACCCTCAAAAAAAGCTTCTTTTTATCAGGTACATAGCTAACTCTTTGAAAGTAATTTGGAAGCTCCTTAAGTCGCTCAAAATCATTTGCTAGGCGCCAGGAAAACTCTAAAGGCGCTTCAATCCAGCCACCACCTCGAAAAAACCATTTCGTATTATCATCTTTTAACGATTGAGTTGTGACAGAGACAACAATGCTGCGATCCTTTTTAATTTTATTGTAAACTTTTGTTTTTACTCGCCAAAAGGGATCCTCGTTTAAAAACTGAGCCCCGTAGTACTCTGCCGTAGCATGTGAGTTAAAACCCATTAAATTAAATGCAATACAAAGCACATAGAGGAAACAATGCATAGGATTTTGCTGTTTAATCATAAGCAAGATTGACATCCTCCGGATCAGTCTGGGACATAACTTAAACCCATGAATAGCCTAGCAAGTGCAAGCCCTAAGTGGCAGCAAAAATTACCAATGTGGATTACTCTTAGCAGAATGCTATTTGTGCCACCAATTATTATTGCCATGTCATATGACTCATTACTAGGTCACTGGGTTGCCGCAATCCTTTTTGTGATTGCCTCTATTACAGATTATTTTGATGGCTATTTTGCCCGTAAATATAATGCCGTTTCCACAATGGGACAATTTATGGATCCCATAGCTGATAAGGTCCTTGTTTCAGGTATATTAATTATGCTTGTAGCTTCACAAAAAATTGACCCTTACATGGTGATTTTACTCTTATCACGAGATACCTTTATTGGTGGGATCCGGGCTATTGCTGCAGCTGATCAAGTGATTATTGCAGCAAAGCCTACAGGAAAATGGAAAACCGCCCTACAGATGATTGGTATTCCTGCTCTCTTATTAGGCGAGCAATGGCGCTTGCCTATTGATAAACTAGGGTACTCTCTTTTGTGGCTCACGGTTTTCTTAAGCATTATAAGCGCTGCAGAATACTATCGGGCTTACAAAAAAAGCTGCGGAAAAAGCGCAAAAACCTAACCATGGAGGGGGTAAGCTTTTATGCTATTTAGCCTATCACCCAAACATTTTGGCCTTATTTTTTTAGCTCTGATTGTCTGCCTTTTTATTTATCATATGAGCCATAACACTACTACGCGCCCGCACAATGAAGTGAAGGCAAGTACGAGTTTGTTTTATCGTTGACATAGTCTGGCGAAATTCTTTATGTTCAGCCTTCTTGGTCGGTGCGGGTGTAGCTCAGTTGGCTAGAGCGATACCTTGCCAAGGTATAGGTCGACGGTTCGAGCCCGTTCACCCGCTCCATTTTTTGAGTCTATGAACATATAGAATTCGCTTTTTGTAAATATCTATAAGTAACAATTAACCAGACCAAATGATATCTTATATATATTTAGGCATTGTTAATCCTTCTGCGAATTTTTCTTTGGTCTGAGCTTCGTACATCACGTGACTTTGTACTAAAATAATTGCATTTTAAACGTAGTTTCTTATCTACCTTTGGCATCCATTCCGGTACTATAGATCTGCGCTGATACCGAATAATTGACTTTTGACTGCGTCTTTCTCCGTCATGAATTAACGAAGTTCCTGCAGTCCTTAAGGCAAAGGGAGCCTTTTGACTTTTAAATAAATTTTTATCGAAAGCCACCCAACTTAAAAATAGTGTAATTAAAACTGTTAATTTTCTCATATAAACCTCTGCAAGTTCTTGAATTGAACAAATGAAAAACATAAGTGCAGAGGTTCTGGCTCATGGCAGACTCCTAGATATAATTCTTTATTGATTGAATGACTTTTTAGACTCGATTTGAACGCTGGAACTAATAGCTCATAGTGGTCTAAATATATCATGAACTAAAGAAGAAATTCCACCGCAAAGTACATCTTCTTTATTTTTACAGAGACAGGACTGCAGAGTCGTCAAACTTTTAGTCACTCTCTTAGCAAAGTAACATTTTTGGGCCAACTATATTTTTTCTGACTATTGAAAATCCTGACCTCTTCGCTTAACTTAACAACGCAATCAAATATTTAATGGAGTTTTGTGCTTATTCGTATATCTATACAGAAAATATTTTTCTCACTTGTTGTAAGCTTTTGTTCCTTACAAATGACTGCATGTGGAGAAACCCATACTGAGGGCGCTCGAGAAGTCCCTGTAGACGATAACTATGATATCGCAAGCTGCGCCTATAGCCTTAACGATGGCCCTAACCTATTAAATTTAAGCTATACTCCTGATATTCAAAAAACATACTTTGAAAAATCAATAGATCTAGGAAAGCTCAATAAAGTTCTACCTGCGTCTGCTGAGGCCTCTATCAGTTTTATGAAAACGACGGAACTTGAAATCTATAAAATCAACTCTGATTATGGCCGCTGCAAAATGTTTAGCTCTTTGACTTTAGCTCCCAAAGACTTGCAAGATCATTGGGACAAAGTACAAGGAGATGGCGAAACAAGTATTATCGTAGGACTTTATCTTCCGAAAGCCAAAAAAGATCTAACCTCGGTATCAGATAAAGCGGCTTTTTTAATCCGTGAAGACACGAGCCGTTGGACACTGGTGCATGAGTACACTCACCATCTTTTTAGATTAGAACAAGGCTAGCTTTCTGATGATGATTTAAGTTTAAAACTTAACTCTATTATTGATAAAACTTTAACGGCTGCTGATCAATATAATGCCAAACCATCAGCCGATACCTTTCAAAATTACGTGATTAATTTTACATTGCTTTTTACTAATCTTGATTTACATCTAATTCGCTATGACCTAGAAGAAACGACTATTGAGACAACTCTTATAACTAAATACAATGAGGGAAAATTCACAAATACTCCTGATATTGAAAAAATAGATGCCGCAAAATACATTCTCAATAAATCAGAATCAGCACTTAAGCAGTACAATAGTATGAAGGATAGTATTGACGAAATAAATACTTTAAATAAAAAGCATCAGCTTCAGATTAACACCAAAACTCTTACCGATCTTATAACCTCACGTAAAAACACTATTGCAGAGATGGTAAACCTAGCTAATAAAACCATATTACAGACTTCACAAGTGCTTATAGCACAAGGACATGACGTCAATGCAGTAGTCTCTTTTATTGATGAACCTCATCATAAGAGCTGTGCCCATGATAAACCCCTGCCGCAGCTGCCAGGATTATTGCAATAAATATCTGTTCAATAAATCTCCACTGAGTTGTTTTACCTCAATTATTTAGAAGAGGGTCTTCTAGTAGCATTATTTTAGTTTATAGACTAAATTATTTATTTAAATAAATATGATTGATATTATCCCTTAGCGATTTTGCCGAGATTCTAATATCTTACCTCTCGGTGACTTATGCAGTTTAGTGATGAATACCTCTGGCAACGCTGCGGACTCTTTTTTAAGCTCAACCGACAAGAGCTAGGGCTCACTATTGAGCAAGCAGCCCGTATACTAGAGCGCAGCACTGAGTACACCTCAAGTCTCGAAATGGGAAATTTTTTGCCCACTAAAACAGATTTAAAAAAGTTAAGAGAGATTTACCAGTTCACAATTGAGGAATTTCAAGAACTTGCACACGGTGATCTTAGTGATTACATCCGAGACCTTTATCTACCCACGAAATTTGCCGATCAGGATAATGATTTAGAATAATCATTACATCTGAGGGAGTCACCGTGGCTCGAAAGCGACAAAAAGACCTGGGTAAATTTGCAGTTTCTGCAGATTTTTTTAGAACAAAAAGAGAAGAAGCTGGCATTTCACAAGAAGCCTTAGGCGAATCTTTAGGGATTAGCAGCCAAACTGTCTCAAATTGGGAGAGAGGCCTTTGCCGCCCTCCTTCAGAGAGGCTCTATGACATTATGGTCATATTAGAAATCCCTAAAACTGAGCTACAAGAATTTTTACTACAACAAGCAAGTCAAATAATAGAGGAACAGTTAAAACAAAAAAGTAATAAACGAAGGGCATGAGCTTAAAGGTGGTACGTTAAATGAAAAGAACAGGTGCAAGTCGTTCAATTCATGTTTTGAACCCTAATGTTGCAAAAGTAAAAACTATTTTAGAAAAAATAGAGCTACTATGCAAACAAAGGCATATTAATATGCAAGGATATACTGCTGAGTCTTTGCAAGGTTATGCCGAGCTACCTCCTGCAATACAAATTGAGATAATTGAAAGTATCAGTAACTATCTAGATATTATTAGCAGTCTTCCAGCAAAAGCAGGCCAAAAAAGAGAACCTAAATCAGAAGAAATTGAATTCTTAAATTTAGCTTTTAAGAAGTTTGGATTGCGCCCTCCTAAAGGTGAAAACTTTAACTTTATTAAAGAAGGTTGGGTGATTGAAATTTACAACAGCCAAATGAAGCAGATTTATAGAAACTTTGAGTTTTTTAGACAATGCAGCTATGACTTTTTATTATTATCATATGTTGACTGGCCAACACTTTATGAACGATCCAAAACAGTCAC
>CAYMKD010000145.1:0-6644 GCA_964390435.1 uncultured Pseudobdellovibrionaceae bacterium
TATTTCAGGTGCTTTTTTTAGAACCTATATTTTGCCAACCTTTTTTGCTACTTTAACAAGAACACAAGTTTTTTTAAAATTTGCATTTAAAACCATTTCACAAATTCGAATCAAATACAGAACAAGTTTTTTAAGTAAAGGAATTGTTGGTGAAATCCATGGTGGAGACCGCTTGCCATGGATAAGAACTTCATCAGGTGATAATTACGAAAGTTTAAAATCTTTAGATTGGCAGATTCATGTATATGGGAGCATTGAGACGCAGTTTAAAAACTCTATGAAGAAATTAAATCTTACTATAAATGAATTTGATTGGAGCGATGAGTTCGTAGATAAAGGTCTTGTAAAGAATGCAGTTTATCTTATAAGACCAGATGGTCACGTGGCTTTAACAAGTGAGAACCAAGCATCAAGCTCAATCGAAGAATACTTTAATGCGTACAAGTAGAAGAATTTTAAATTATTTTTCTGAATAACTTATTTTATAAATGGCATCAGCATAGTCATCAGAGATAAGTATTGAGCCATCTGGTGTTTCAATAATATCAACAGGTCGACCCCAAGTTTCACCATCTGAGCGCCAACCTTGAGCAAAAATTTCATAATTTTCTTTCTCTTTAGTTTTTGAAGGGTCCACAATTGTAATCCGGTAACCTAGTGGTTCTGAGCGATTCCAAGAGCCATGTTCTGCAATGAAAATATTGTGGAGATATTTTTTTGGAAAGGATTTTCCTTTATAAAAGCGCATTCCAAGAGCAGCTACATGTGGACCTAGTTTTTGCATAGGTGCAACGTAGTCTTTACAACTCTTCCCTTTGCCATACTTTGGATCTAATAACTCACCAGCGTGACAGTAGGGGTAGCCAAAGTGCATTCCCGATTTAGAAGCTTTATTTAATTCATCAGGAGGTATGTTGTCTCCCATTTGATCTCGTCCATTATCTGTAAACCATAGTTCTTTTGTAACAGGATGCCAGTCAAAACCTACTGAGTTTCGAACGCCGCGAGCATATACTGTTTTGTTTGTACCATCTTCGTTAATGGATGTTATGGTGCCATAGGGATCTTTGACTTCGCAAATATTGCAAGGAGCTCCCTGTGGAACATAAAGTTTGCCATCGGGACCAAAAGCAATAAACTTCCAGCCATGATGACTATCATCTGGATATGTAGCAATTACTTTAGCTTTAGGAGGAGAATTTAAATTTTGCTCTATATTTTCAAACTTAATAATACGTTGAATTTCCGCAACATAAAGAGCTCCATTGCGAAAAGCGACTCCATTAGGCATATTTAAGTTCTTAGCTAGAGTAAAGACCTTGCCACTTTTATCAATAGCATAAACCTTGCCGGCACTGCGACTGCCAACAAAAAGTATTCCGCTTTTCCCCCAGGTCATAGAGCGAGCTCCCTCTATATCTTTAGCAAACAGAGAGATCTTAAATCCAGAAGGCAGCTTTATTTTATCTAACTGTATTTTAGCAGTAACAATTGAAGGTATCAGAAAAAGCAATGTGATTATTATTTTCATAAACTTCCTTTCAATAAAAAGCACAAATTATATCGATACTTCTATCAGGAATATATGAAATATATGTGTGTTTTATTTAATATGAAACTTTTTTTTGATTTGAGAGATATTTTCTGTAGAGCTTCTTACTTTTAAAATAACTCCATTTTCATTATAAAGCTCCTCAAGCACCCGCATCTTGGATCGTATTTCACCAATAATTCCTTGGGCACTATAGGGAACAAAGAGATCTTCATCTTGCATGTGGCTTTCAAAATAACTCATGATTTTTTCACGAAGTATTTTTAGATCATCTTTATTGCGAGTTGAAATCATAATGGCCTCAGGAAATTCCTTTTGTAAAGCAAAGGCTTGCATTTCATTTAAACAGTCTCTTTTATTAAGGACCAAAAAATTTGGAATATCTTGGGCGCCAACCTCAGCTAACACAGTTTTAGTTACTTCAAGTTGAGATCTAAATGAGGGATCTGAAGCATCAACAACAAATAATAAAAGAGAAGCATTCAAAGCTTCATCTAAAGTAGATTTAAAAGAGGCCACTAAATCATGAGGGAGTTTTTTGATAAACCCCACTGTATCTGACATTAAAATTTTAGGGCGAGTTTCAGGATGTATTGGGCGAATAGTGGTATCTAGGGTGGCAAATAGTTTGTCGGCGACAAGAACCTCACTTCCAGTCATAGCGCGCATTAAAGAAGATTTTCCAGCATTTGTATAACCAACTAATGCAACACTAATTTCTTGTGATCTACGAGCTCTGCGAATTTGATGTTCATTGCCAATGGAAGCTAGTTCAGTTTTAAGTTCTTTTATGCGGTCTCTGATTTTTCTGCGATCTAACTCAAGACTACTTTCGCCAGCGCCTTTGCCGCCAATACCACCACCTTGCCGATCTTCGCCTCCGCTAGCTTCTCTAAGCCTTGGTGCTACATAAGTAAGCCTTGCAATTTCTACTTGGAGCCTTGCTGCTTTAGTCCGAGCATGACGACTAAAAATCTCAATGATGACCCCAGTTCGATCTAAAACACTCACTCCAGTAGCACTTTCTAAATTTCTTATTTGTGAAGGAGATAAATCCGTATCAACAATAACAACTTGAGCTGAGCCCTTTGCTTCTTCAGGCAAAAGTCCTGGTGGCTCTTCTGTTTTTTCATCCTCTTCGTTGTCTGAAGTTAGCCATTTAGCTGCGGCTTTACTGGGTTTATATTCTACCATGGATGCGATTTGTCCCGTGCCACCTGTCCACTCAGCAAGCTCTTTGAGTTTACCCGCTCCTAGAATTGAAGCTGATCGATCAGAATTTCGTTTTTGTGTCACTTGGCCAACAACAGAATAGCCAAGAGTTGTGACCAGACGAGTGAGCTCTTGCAAAGAGGCATCAAGTTCTTGAGAGCTAACTTTTGGAAGTTGAATTCCTACTAGGACAGCATTTTTAATGGGATTATTCATTTGAACCTATTTTGTATTCATTTTAAGTTAAATAACTCTTGCCAGTTGAGTTTAACTTAAGTGAGATACTATACTCTTTTTAGAATAGATAGACGGGAGTAAAAAATATTTACGCTTTTTTAGCTACTCTATTAATATAGGCAAAGAGGATAATTTAGATGTCTCTTGAAAAGAAAAATGTTGAAATTCCTATCGAAATCCCTGTTGATCAACTCTCAGCTCATGCCTTATCTGGAATAATTGAGAACTTTATTCTGAGAGAGGGCACAGATTATGGCTCAGTTGAGGTGAGTTATGAGAAAAAAGCAGAGCAAATCCGTAAGCAAATTGACCAAGGCGAAATCAAAATTGTTTTTGATCAGTCGTCCGAAACAGTGAGTTTGCTGACCACTCGAGATTATAAAAGCCTTATTTCAAGGCATGTCTAGGGCTTTTCAGGTAATAAACACCAACTTTCTTAAATAATGAGACTCTCAGGCCCGGAACAGCTGGACTTGAGAGGCAAAATTGAGGTACATGGGGGCTCTCTTATATAAGAAACGGAAGACATGACTCAATTTATAGATCTAAAGCTCGCAGAACCAATTCAACAATCTCTACGTGAAGTTGGCTACAAAGTGCCCACCCCAATTCAGCAGCAGGCTATTCCCCTTGTTCTTGAGGGACATGATCTTTTAGGAATTGCTCAAACAGGTACCGGTAAAACAGCAGCTTTTTGTCTCCCTATTTTAAACAATCTTTATGCTAAGCAAGTTAGGCGTGAGTCACGCTGTACAAGGGTTTTGATTTTAACTCCAACACGAGAGTTAGCTATTCAAATTCATCAGAGCCTACAAACTTATGGGCGTCATTTAAAGCTAAAATATGTTTGTATCTTTGGTGGTGTGGGGCAGGGGAATCAAGTTCGAGATCTGCAGCAGGGTGCTGATGTATTAGTGGCAACTCCGGGGCGTTTATTAGATTTAATTCAACAGAGATTTTTAAGACTTGATAAGGTTGAAGTTTTTGTTTTGGATGAAGCCGACCGGATGCTTGATATGGGGTTTATGCGTGATATTAAAAAGGTTCTGCCGTTACTGCCAGCAAAACGACATAACTTATTTTTTTCAGCTACGATGCCATCTGAAATTCAGACGTTAGCTCATACGATACTAAAGAATCCCAAAAAAGTGGAAGTGACTCCACCGGCAACAACAGTAAAGCGTATTCATCAATCAGTGATGTTTGTTGAGAAAAAAGATAAAATGGATCTTCTTGTTCATTTATTAAAAAACACGAACCAACAGAAAACACTGGTTTTTGTCGAAATGAAACATATAGCAAATCGTGTGGCAGAAAAGTTAGAAAAGAATGGAATATCTACAGCAGCCATTCATGGCAATAAGAGCCAAGGGGCTAGACAGCGCGCAATTCAAGACTTTACCCATGATCGTGTGAGTGTTCTTGTTGCTACCGATATAGCTTCAAGAGGCATTGATATTGATGGCATCACTCACGTTATAAATTACGAACTCTCCAATGTTGCTGAAAACTATGTTCATCGAATTGGGCGTACAGCGAGAGCAGGAGCTGAGGGTTCAGCTATATCGCTCGTTACCGGTGAAGAAAAATCATATTTAGCAAATATTGAGCGTACCACAAGACATAAAATTGAAGTGATTGAAGATCAGCCCTACCATTCACAAAGTGCTGCGAGTGCTGGAATTATGAGCCCTAGCAAAGCAAAAGCTAAAATCGAAGGACAACGTCAAGGACCTAAACGAGGAGGTTCACGAGGTGGTGGAAGACCACAAAGACGTCGATTTTCTTCTGGTGCAAAAAGTAAATCAAAATAAGTAGAATTACTTTTAATTATCGAGAGCTTTATTTTAAAAACCCAGACCAAGATTTTTGATCTGCATTTATAAGACATCTATTTAAGCAAAATCAAACACTTTCTTCTTTTTAGGCAAAAGAAGTTTTGGGATTTCAATAATAGGAGTTTTTTGTAAATCCTTTTTTACCCATTTAACAACATGATTTTTTAACTGAGGGCCCATAGCAGATCGGATTTTTCCTAAAAACCCAGGTTCAGCCACAATCGTTAAAGTTTCAAAATCTTTCTTCTGTCTTGATCTCTCAAGGAGTTTTACAATTTTTTGAGCAAACTCAGTTGCAGCTGCATCATGCGGATCAAATTCTTTTGTTTTCAGATATCGCACAGCTCCTGTGCTCCCAAATGTTTTAATAGCCATTCCAGCTTGTCTGTTAATCAAGTTTCTATTCCTAACCCGACCAAGAGGGTTCTCAACTGTATTGATCAATTTAAATTTTTTTTTGCCAGATACTTCCGTAAAAACTCGCATAGAATTTTGACTTGCTACAATAAACCAATGTCCCAACATTTTATCCTCATTTCTATCAGTGTTACTCTTAAATGCGCTCTTCTTTTAATGGATTCTTGGGTGAATTAGATTTTAGTTGATTTAAATAGGCTTTATTACTCACCTCCGATAATTTAGTTTTTTTAGCAAGAGCTTTGGGTCTATGAAAAACAAGCACAGGACATTCAGCCTGTAGAAGTATGTCACGCGCGACACCACCAAAAATTGCCTGAACAAGTGCGCCACTATGACTAGATAAAGCTATAATACTAACTTTATTTTTATTAGCTGCCTCTAAAATATCAGTTCCTAAATTTTTCTTTTGTCGTTGAATTAGAAAACAACTCTTAACGCCACTTCTTTCCAATGAGTGACTCCACTCAGATCCCTTTCTTGTGCGAACTTTTTCTACATCTTTAAGTATGGACTCCATGTTAATTGCTTGTGTTTGCCATGTGCTTATAAACTCTAATGGGTATATGTTTGTAGTTTCTACTTGATTATAAAGTATGACATTGGCCTTAAAAGCTTTTGCGAAAGATTCAATTCGTGAAACAGCATTCTTTGATTCTTTGCTAAAATCAGTAGGGAATAAAATAGATGAAATTTCAGATGAAGCTCTAACAGCTGGATTTAGCAGTAAAACTGGTATCTTAGAGGTTGCTACCAATGTTTCTGCAAAAGTGCCGACTCTTCTTTGTTTATTAATTCTACTAGAACACGTACTAGCAAATATAAGTTGAGCTTTATGTTTTTCAGCATACTTTGTAATTTCAGTAGCCATTTTTCTATTAGAGATAGTGGGGGCGAACAATAATTCTGGTTTTAAAAAATTATTAGCATTGATTTTATTCATGTAATTTTCAACTGAGGCTTTAGCCATCTTTTCAAAATTTTGGGTCCATGGGTAGGCAAACTCCATTGGAAAGTTTAATACGTATTTAGAAAACACTGAGACCGGTTGAACAAGACATTTCAGTTGCTCTGACCAAATTTTTAATTCTTCTACAATGCTCCACACATCCTCGGGGGTTTGCATTGTATCCATAGCCCAAATAATTTTCTTTTTAGATTGAGCAGAATTTTTAGGTAAATTCATTTTTCCTCCTTTAATAATTATACATTAGAGGTGCACTTAAATATTTAAATGAACTTCATTTTTTAAAATGTCTAAAAAAAATCAAAGAATTATGATGATTTGGCAATATGGACCTGTTGCTATTGCAAATTTATTTTTAAATGTTAATGTTGATCTAGCGGCCAGTGGCCGATTATAAAGACAATCCAGTGATTTAGATCCT
>CAYMKD010000146.1:0-6621 GCA_964390435.1 uncultured Pseudobdellovibrionaceae bacterium
TTTTTCAATCGAAAAATTGATGCATTAAATGAAATTTTAATTACCGGTGGAGCTGGCTTTTTAGGGGCTCATTTTATTCATTATTTCTTGCGCCTAAATGATCTAAAAATTATTGATCAACCTTGCCACTTATACGTTAATGACAATTTTATGCGAGGACTCCCAACCTGGCTTAAGCTTCTTAAAAATCGTGAAGATCTTACTATTATAGAATCAGATATTATTGAAACAACCGAATACCCTAATGTTGATTATATCATTCATGGTGCATCTATCGCTTCACCTATTTTTTATCGCCTACACCCAATAAAAACCATGGATGCCAATGTTATTGGACTTAGAAATATTTTAGAGTATGCACGCCATCATAATCAGGTAAAAAGTGTATTATTTTTTTCTTCTAGTGAAATTTATGGTGACCCTTCTCCAGATTCAATTCCAACTCCGGAGAACTATAGGGGCCTCGTCAGCTGTACTGGGCCCCGTGCTTGCTATGATGAATCTAAACGCTATGGCGAAACTTTATGTGTTAATTTTTGGAAAGAATATAAAGTTCCAGTTAAAATTGCTCGTCCTTTTAATAATTACGGCCCAGGATTAAAAATTTCAGATCGTAGAGTTTTACCGGATTTTTTTCGCGATATCTTGAATAAGCGAGATATCGTTATGTTGTCAGATGGCACCGCCACACGAACCTTCTGCTATATTACAGATGCTATTACTGGTTATCTTTTAATTTTATTTTCCGATTATAATGGCGAGAGCTTTAATATCGGCACGGAGAAACCTGAAATATCGATGTCTGAATTAGCACAAATGGCAATCAATGTTAGTCAGTCAAAAATTAAAGTGAGTCGCAAGCAAAGTGATGATCGTGAGTATCTAACTGACAATCCTAATAGACGCTGCCCTCAAATTACAAAGGCAAAAGAGCTATTGGGTTATGAACCCAAAGTAGATCTTCTTAGTGGTCTTAAAAAAACTTATGATTATTATTTAGACAACCCAACAGCAGAAGATAGTTAGTAGTTAAGGAGAAAAAACCATGAATATCACTGTATTAGGAACTGGATATGTTGGATTAGTTTCCGGTGTTTGCTTAGCTAAAGTTGGGCACAATGTGCTTTGCCTCGATCTCAATGATAACATAGTTCACTCTCTTAACTCCAGTCAGCCCCACATTCATGAAGAAGGTTTAACATCACTTCTATCTGAAGTTGTAAAAAGTGGTCGCTTTAAAGCATCTCTTGTAAATGAATCAAGCCTCATGGAAAATGATATCTTCATAGTTGCAGTGGGCACTCCTTCTAATGAAGGAAAGATCGACTTAACTCAAATAGGAGTCGCTGCCAAATCAATAGCTCATATTATTAAAATGAAAAGTAATCGAGTTACTGTACTCATTAAAAGCACAGTAGTTCCAGGTACTACAGATACCTATGTAAAAAATATTTTAACACAGACCTCGGAAAAATCTGCTTCAGAATTTGGTCTCGGCATGAATCCAGAGTTTTTAAGAGAAGGAAATGCCATCGAAGACTTCATGAATCCCGACCGTATAATTTTGGGTTTTGAAGACAATCAAACACTGGAGGTTCTTGAAGAAATTTACAGTCCATGGAAGGTTGATAAAATTCGCTGCAATACTCGAACAGCTGAGATGATTAAATATGCTAATAATTACTTTTTGGCCTTACAAATATCAGCAGCTAATGAGGTTGCAAACTTATGTTATAATTTGGGAAATATTGATCCTGTCGATGTCATTCATGGGGTTATCTCTGATAAAAGATGGTCCCCAATTGGATCCGACAAAAAAAGAGTTACGCCTGAAATTACAACATACATGACTCCAGGTTGCGGTTTTGGTGGAAGTTGTTTTCCTAAAGATGTCGAAGCTATTCGCACTATACAAAAAGAGATGGGACTTGAACCTCGTATAGCACAAGCTATTTTAGATGTAAATTACCGTCAGCCAGAAAAAGTTGTATCGGGATTAATGCAGGTTCTTGGCTCGCTTAGGGGAAAAAAAGTTTTAATTTTAGGTATGGCATTTAAACCCGATACAGATGATATTCGTGAATCAGCAGGTATTAAAATTGCCAAAAGTCTTATTAAAGAAGGGGCTCTCATTAAATGTCATGATCCTGTTGCTGCAGAAAATGTTAGAAAAACTGAAACATCTCTTTCTTTTTCACTAGTTGAAGATTGGGCCTCAGAGATAGAGCCATCCGATATTCTTGTTATTGCAACAAAATGGAAAGATTACCTTTCTCTAGCCACAAAACCATTTGAGGATAAAGTTAAAGGTAAATTCGTATTTGATTGCAGACGGCTTTTTGACAAAAAAGACTTCAAGCAATCAACATATTTAAGCATTGGCTACAACAACTCGTCGCGTCTATAGACCTAATATCGCTAGAGTGATCCAATAATCTAATGCTATGAAAGTAGACAATAGTTGTTCTTACTCAAAATGGAGATAAAATGATTCCTGTAATTATGTCCGGTGGTAGTGGCTCTCGCTTATGGCCCGTATCAAGACAAAGTTTTCCAAAACAGTTCTGCGACTTACTTGATGAATCCCTTTATAGCAAAACTTTAAAACGCCTCCTCTCTTTGGGCTCTCCCTGGACAATTACAGTAGAACCGCTCAGAGTTCTTACAGATCGCTGCAATAAAGAGCTTAAAATTCCACTATCGCAAGTTATCTACGAGCCCTTTGGACGTAATACAGCTCCTGCTATCGCTCTTTTATGTCAAATTTTAAAACAAAATAATCAAGAAAATGAAATTGTTGGCATCTTCCCGGCAGATCACCTGATTGAGGATGAGGAACAGTTTTTAGCAGCTGTTCGACGTGGTGAGGCTTTTGCTAAACAAGGCCACATTGTTACTTTAGGAGTTAAACCATCTTACGCAGCTACCGGCTATGGATACATTGAAACTGAGGGAGTTCATGGTGACTCACTTAAAGCCATTGCATTTCATGAAAAACCCAATTTGGAAAAAGCCAAAAGCTTTATTGAAAATGGTCGTTATTTTTGGAATGCAGGCATGTTTATTTTTAAAGCTTCAACTATGCTTGAGCTTTTACAAAAAAATGCACCCGATATTTGCGAAGTCCTCTCAACTCTTAAAAAAGATTTAAGTAATTTAAAAGAACTATATGAAAAAGTACGCACTGTAAGTATTGATTATGCTGTTATGGAGAAGCTTCCAAGCCACATCTGCATTCCTTGTCCATTTGTATGGAACGACATCGGCTCTTGGGATGCTCTTTCTGAAGTTTTAATTAAAACTCCAAACAAAGTAACCGCTACGACAGTTGATCTTGGCAAAAATAATTTTGTTTTCTCTCAAACTGAAAAAATTTATGGTTTTGTTGGTGTTGAGGACCTCATTGTCGTTGATACTTCTGATGCTACTTTAATTGCCAAAAAAGGTGAGAGCGAAAAAGTAAAAGAGTTAGTCGATCGACTTAAAAAAGATAAAATAATCGCAGCTGATCAACATACCTTTGAAGTGCGACCATGGGGACGTTTTGAAGTTTTAAAAGATACCGCAGACTTCAAATCAAAAACAATTGTTGTTGATGCTGGCGCTCAACTATCATTGCAATCTCATGCTAAGAGAGCTGAACACTGGATTGTTGTAAAAGGCCAAGGGGAAGTTATTCTTGATGATAAAATTATCCCCGTCTCAGCTGGACAACATATTTTTATTCCCGTTGGCTCAAAACATCGAATGCGCAACAATAGCACTGAACCTCTAGAGTTTGTAGAAGTTCAGCTCGGAAGCTATTTTGGCGAAGATGACATTGTTCGCTACCAAGATGATTATAATCGACATTAAACTATGATAAAAAAGTTCGTAGTTTTAGTCTGCGGTTTTTTAATTATTTTATTTTTTTGTTTTTCTCAGAGCCCCTTATTCAATAATACTAATTTTATTCAACCAGAGGGAGATCAGGCCTTCTATCTTTGGGCAATCAAACACTCTATCAATACTAACAATTTGAGTGAGTTCTATAAAATATGCAACTGGTCAAACAGTGGTTGCGCTGACCTTAGGGCGACACCTCATGAGTGGCTTAGTTTATATTTTATTGGTCAAATGGGAAAACATTTTAATCTAAATGAAATTCAAGCAGCATCTATTTATTACAAGTCCAGTTTAATACTAAACTTAATTTCTAGTTTTCTATTTTTATATATTGTTATCAATAATTTTGTCGCAGCTTTTTGCCTAGCTCCCATAGTTTCATTTCAATCTTCTATCTTAATGAGACTTGAAGGACATTTAACTCTAATTTCTGTATGGCAAGCCTTTTTCGCCCTAACATTTTTTTGGCTTACATTAAATAAGATCATGGAGAATAACTTTAAAAAAAGTTTATTTTTTTCAGGAATAGCTGGAATATTTATCTGCTTACTACAGTGGCAAACCTTCTATTATACGGCGTTTACATTTGTTATTTTACCTTTTTTATTTTTAGTTCATAACTATATTTTTAAAATAAAACTACGATCTTTTTTAAGCATTAAAAAGTTTTTACCACTTATATCCATACTAGCCATTAGCATGGCAGGTTTTTATCCAGTAAGGTACACTCTATATGGTATAGATAATATTAAAAATAAGGTTGTTCATGAAAGAACTCGAGCAGATACGGCTTATTTTTCTTCTAAAATAAAAGACTTCATAAGACCTATTGAGGGAGTTTATTTGCAAAAGTCTTTAAACTCTTTGGGCATCAAATTTAACTATCCTGACAGAGGCGAGGTACATGCCTACTTAGGTATTTCTATAATATTAGTTTTCATTCTTTCTTTACTTCATTATATTTTTTATAAATGTAGTAAATCTTTTCGAAATAGAATTAACAGTATATATGTAATAAATAATTCTTCTATCCTCTTAGGATTTATGGTTTTAACTGGCATAACAATGTTTTTCTCAACTGAAACTGGCGGCCTTCTCATAAATACCTTTATATCTAAAGGACTGAGGTGTTTTTCACGCATTTCTCCATTTGTGTGTTTATTTTTTGCTGCAACTCTTGGAATCTATTTATCTGGATTTAAGAAATCTATCTCCTACTTCATATTAATTACTATGTTAGTATTAACAGTAACCGAAACTCGCTATCATCCCTACTTGAAATCCTTAAACAAGGATGGAAGCACACAACACCTATTTAATAATTTATCAAATGACTTTAAAGAATTATGTAAACAAGGTTCATTAAAGCTTGTGCCCCAAATGCCTAACTATATATTGGGTGCTCACACAATCCTTTACCTTGCTGAATTTGCAAATTGCAATATAGAGGGAATCGGGCCAATAACACATATAAATGATAATAAATTTAAATTAGCGGTTGGAGAAATTAGTTGGAAACCCAACCCTCCATTTTTTATGAAAGATATTAAAATTACTAAATACTAATTAATAAAATGAAAAAAGTATAATAATATCCTTGTCCCCAAATTAAACACTAATCTCTATTCAAAAATGAAAGCTTGAGCGAAGTCTTCGCAAGCGATCTGGTTCATGAAATAAAATTTTAAGTAAATCTTTTAGAAAAGTAAATCCATCAGCTATAACCCAAAGAGGGTGAGTAAATATATAATTCTTATAGATTTTAAATCTGGCTTTTGATAATTGCATTCTGTCTTGTGCTGATAAATTTGTTAGCAAAAACTGAATCCCCATAAACAATGCATGTTCTTTGCCTCCTCGACTTCTAAAAACAATGGAATTTTTAGAGTAGAAAGGAACGATACCCTCTTGAATAAGACCCAATTGCATATGAATAAAGTGCAATTCCACAGGTAACTCTGATTTAAATATCTCTAATTGTAGAGCTGTTTTAATATGCAAAAGACTTCCCCAACTAACATGATTAACAGTATTTGAACGATGGGGTCTTCCAGACTTCTCAACAATAGCTCTTCCAGTTTCAAGTTCAATTTCAGTAGGTATAATCATTAAATGTTTATCATCTGGATTTTTTAACCTAAATTCCACCCGTGCATTCTCTAAAAAATGAGGGCCGGGAATGGTTTCTGAATCAAATAAAGCCAGCCAGTCATATCCTTGAGTCATAAGCTCTTGGCTAATTCGGTCTAAATCTAAATTAAATTGGCTTTGCGAGCTCATATAAACTTCTGCCTCTTCAAAGCAAAGTGATTCCAGCTTTTTTTTCCAGGCAGGGTCTGTGCATAAAAATACGATTTTATTAAACTGATGACGAATTGAATGTAAACGGCGCTCGACTCCCGCAGAAGGATAGCCGCCTACAAAAATAGCCGCTACTTGTTTAACTTCTTTAGGGAACTCTTCAGGTGATAAATTGAGCTTTGATTTTACCCAAAACTGTAGAATTTTCTTCTCTTCATTTGTTAGATATTGAAACCATACAACAATACTAAAAAAGGTAAGAGCAGAGAAAAAGTATATAAATCGTTCTTGTAAATTTGTTGCAAGCAAACAGGCTCCAACCAAAGTAAGTCCTAATAAAAAAATTGGAATAAATCGATAAAGTACTGCTTGAATTTCGTGAAACAAATATCTTGCAATGCCAAATAATAAAAGCATATCTACAAACAGGCGCAA
>CAYMKD010000147.1:0-1613 GCA_964390435.1 uncultured Pseudobdellovibrionaceae bacterium
GGGTTGAAAAGTATATACCAAGCTCCGTTGAAGAAAACCCCAAAATTGAAGCTGCCATTGAGGTGCGCAGCCGCAGTGGCAATTTATATACCCAAGATATTTATTCAAAGAAACATCACTTAGTTGCTGATGAACCCGCAGAAGTCAGTGGAGATGATTTGGGAATGAATCCCTATGAGCTATTACTGAGCAGTCTTGGTGCTTGCACCGCTATGACTATAGAGATGTATGCAAATCGTAAGGGCATTAAAATTGATGAAGTCAGAGTCGAACTAAATCACGAGAAAAAACACAGTGAAGATTGTAAAACCTGCCATGAGGGCCCTAAAATGTTAGATCATATTGATAAAAAAATTCACTTAAAAGGCAATATAACTGAAGAGCAAAGACAGCGAATTTTAGAGATTGCTGAGCGCTGCCCCGTAAATCAAACACTTAAATCTGAAATCATTATTAAAAGCACTCCCTAGCAACTGCTTACACGACGCATGAGCTTTGACGCTCTCTCTCTCTTGACCAGTGTCACCATTGCAATAAACTAAGCAACCGGAGGCCACATGCTTGAAAACGACACTCCAATAGAAAACCCCAGCTATCTTACTGCAGATCAATTTGCTGCTGGAGGCACTGAACATATTGCTCAACTGCGTGAAAAAAATGAAACAGAAATTCTTTCTTTTTTTGATCGCGTGGGGATGAAAAGCGGCGGCTTTAAAATTCTCTTAAAACGCTGGCCTCGGTTCTTTGATTTGCTTAAACAACGAGGTGGCGTAAGTTATGCTTTTGGACTTTGGGACAACTTAGGTAACTTATGCGGTACTGGGGCCATGACCTCCACTCCGGCTTATGTAAATCAACAACTAGAAAGTGCCGTTTATATTGGTGACTTACGGGTGGATTGCCCCGACCGAGAAATCGCTCGTGAGTGGCGAGTTTTCGTTGGATATTTTTTAAAAAACGCAAGCCGCATTGAGGGCGTTGGTCACAAGCCAAATATTATAAGTGCTATTATTGAGAGCAATGAAAAAGCCCGCAAAGCCCTTGAAGAGAAAACTTTTAATGGTCAAAAGCTTGTACGTCTTGCCTCTTATGCCATGATCACTCTATGGGGAAGAAAGCCCTTTGCTAAAAAAATAAAGTCTCTTAATGTAGAAAACGGTGCCCCACTTGATGAGCTAGAACTTTTTTTAGACTCTGTTCACAGGCAGCAAGCCTTTGGGCAGTGTTTTACATCGCCGCACTTTGAATTAAGACGTCGCCTAAAAGAATGGAAGAACTTTTCAAGTAAAGATTTTTACGTGGTTCGAAATAAAAATAATAAAATTATTGCCTGCACAGCTCTTTGGAATCCTAATCATTGCAAACAAATTGTAGTTGAAGGCCCTTGGTGGACTAAAATAATTAACCCTCTTAGTAAGCTTCTCTCACTACCTCAATTTGGTCTTCCTGTGGAAGTGGTTTACTTGACACATTTAAGTTTTGATTGGGCCTTGTCTGCAGAAGAAAAGCAAATGGCCTTTCAATCTCTTATGAGCGCACTCTGGCCTGAGAAAAAAATAAGAAAGGCCCATGCTTTTGCATTTTGTGACTTTAAAGATTTTTCGCTGATGTCT
>CAYMKD010000147.1:1623-6598 GCA_964390435.1 uncultured Pseudobdellovibrionaceae bacterium
TCTGGCGCGCAGGGCTACATAACAAGTAAAACAAAAGTGGGCATGTATATTTGTCTTCCAGAAGAGCAGGTAGCCAACTTTTCTCCTGAAAATTTAGGAAAATTTCCGCCTGCATTTGAAATGGCTTTAGTATGAAAATGATCTTAGTATTATTATCTTTTTTTTCATTGCTAGCCCGTGCTGATCTTAATACTAAAACCGAAGCCTTTTGGACCACACGTTATCGATCTTTTGATTCCACTCCCTTTGCAAAATATAATTACGACCATTTTCTATATTTAAAACAAGAGCTCTCTTACTCAAACGAAGACTGGCATTTTCAAACCTCTCCTTTTGCTTTAGTTGTTAACTCTCAACCTGTGAGTAGAGTTTCTCAAGCCTCTGACCCCATACTGACTTCTATTTTTTCTAATCGTCAGAAAATGAACCTGCAAACTAAAATGGACCAAGATGAGTACACTCATACTGTTTTAGATTTTCAAGAGCTCTTTACAACTTACAGTCATGAAGCCCTCAGTGCTCAAATTGGACGAAGAATTATCTCACTCGGTAATTTAAAACTCTTGCCTGGGTGGAATAAATTTAACCCCACCGGAGCCTCCTTTAGACCGACGTGGTTAAAGGGTGTTGATCACCTTAAGCTTTCTTGGCAAAACGAAAACTCTAAAATTTCTGGTTATGCAATGGGTGATCAAAATCCTGCTTACGAAGCTCATCTTTTGCAGCTCGACCACTTTGTGAGCCCTTTTCAGATTTCACTACTTGGGGGCACTTGGTGGGAGGCCACAAGTTTTGGGCTTGCTCTGACAGCTGACGTTGAGGGCTGGTTACTTAAACTTGAAGCTCTTCAGTTTGATTATTTAGGAGATTCAAAAATATATGGCACAGAAACCCAGTGGGGTGGTGGCTTTGAAAGATCTTTTGCGCAAGAATGGACGGCAAATTTCGAGTTTCTTTTTCAATCATCCGGAGCAAAGAAAAAAGAAGACTATCCCACTCATCTCGTATCACAGCATCAATCTCTTAGAGGACAAGCTTACACTGCAGGAGAGATCAAGTGGACGCCTAATCCCTTCTACACTTATAGCGCTTTAGTTCTCTACTCTCTTGTTGATCAGAGTTCTCTACAAGGTCTAACCATTGCAAAACAATGGAATGAAAATACCGAAGTAAGTCTTGGAGCTTTTTTACCTGCAGGTGATGGAGAATTCTCGCCAGATTTTAAAATTGTAGGTTTAAGAGCCTACACCGGAGCCCCCTCACAGATAGATCTCACCGTAAAGATTTTTTATTAAAGTGATTTTTCTAATTCTTTTAAAGTGAATAATGAGTTTGGAAACTTTTTATCAAACTCTACTTTAGAGTAAATAATTTCTGTCGTACTTTGCTCCCGAGTGAGATCTTGCATTGTAAGACGCGTCGGTATTGTATACTCTCCAAAATTTTTAGGATCAAAACCCTTTAGCTGTTTTACTAATTTGCCTTTTTCTGTATAAAAATCTTGTTGCACTAAGGCCCCATCTTTAGGCGAAATCCAAAGAATGACTTTACCCCATACAATTTTAGCATCTGGCTTTGGCGTGCTCTCTATTTTAGCAGCCACTTGATCACCGATCTTTTCTTCTACAATGTATTTGTGAGTGTAATCGCGCTCTAAACTACTTGATTTTACAAGATCATCGTTTGAAAAATCAGATCCCATCCAATTTTGAAACAAAAGACTCGATGGAATTTTTATTGTTTTGTTCACTCTGGGTAGGTATTGCCATAAGTCTGTTTTAATTCGTAAGTTCCCCGTACCTCGATCTCTGGCAGGTTCAAGAATTCGGATCAAGGCCTCTTCTCTGCCACGTGACCAAAAGCGAATACTCATTTTACGGGTTTGCCCTCTTTGAGTCACTGTCATGGCAAGATCCCCTGAGAAAGTTTGACCACGAGAGTTTTTTTCAAGTTTTTTAACTAAGACGTCCGCCTTTTCATCAGCGTAAGAGAGAGTGGAGAATAAGGTGATCACAATAAAAGTTTTAATGAAAAATTTAAACATTCTTTCTCCTTCTTTTTTTAAACTGCACAGCTTTTATAAACTTCTCATGGCTTCAATAGGTGTTAGTCTTGAGGCTCGGTACGCTGGATAGAGCCCTGCGATTAACATAAATCCCACTGTGATGATACTTGAACGTAAAATTGAAAGTACTGATAGGTTTGGATAAACCATCATACCTAAACTAAAATCACCAGCGGAATACTGATTGCCTAAAAATACATGGAGATCAAAACCATACATATGGTGATATGTAACAATACCTGAGCCAACCAATGTGCCAAGTGCTAAACCTAACAGAGCAATTCCGATGGTTTCAAATAATACAAGAGTGACTACTTGGTTGGCTTTAGTTCCTAGAGCTGACATAACGCCAAACTCTCTGGTTCTTTCAAAAACCGTCATCATCATGACATTTACGATCCCAATTGAAATTACTAAAAATAAAATAAAATTAATGGCATTGTGAATAGCCTTAGAGAATCTCACAATACTGTAGAGCTGAGGAACGGACTCCTTCCAGCTTGTTAATAACAAACCTTGAGCTTTAGCTTGTTGTCCCAAGTCGGCCTCAAGCTTTTCTGCATCAGCACCTGGAGGAAGACCAAAAACAAGTTCATGAGGTCCACCAATAAAACCCGTTGCAGCTACACAATTAAGATGAGCAAAAGAAACTTTGCGATCAAAGGCCTTTGATTCTGTTTTATAAATTCCTTTGACACGATATAAATCATTACCAAGAGTTCCATCTGAGGCCGGACCCACGATGACAATTTTTGAGCCTAAATCAACATTGAGTTTCTCGGCTTGCTCTTCAGAAATTAAAATTTCTCTATCTTCACAGCTCTCGCCCACTGGAGCTAAGTATTCGCCTCGCGTTAAACGGTCTTTAAGATGTGTTATTTGATTTTCAGCTTCTGGTTCAATTCCATCTAGTTGAATTGGCAAAGAGTTTTCACCGCTTGATAAAAGCGAAGGAAAGTGAATTCTAGGTGACATGACGCCATGAAAAGAAGCGGCCTGCTCTTTTGTCATAAAATCACGAATTAGCTCGTCTTTGCGAAAGGCCTCTGTTGAAATCTGATAGTGACCCACGTATGTTGAAGTCACGGCCTCAACAATATCATCGGCTCTGCCCTTGGTAATATTGTCGGTCCATATAGAGAGACTTACGCCAATAGCTAAGGAGCATACCGTAAAAAGTGTTCTTCTCCAGTTACGTAGTAGATTTCTATAGGCAAATCGGGTTAAAAGAAACATAAGGGGGCTCCTGTATGAGTGAATCAAATCCCAAAACAAATACTAAAGCAATTGTTCTTGAATTGAAAGCAGTTGAAAAAACATATGAAGGCCCACCTCCCGTCACCGCTCTGCATGGTATTGATCTACAAGTCTTCTCTGGTGATTTTGCGGCTATTGTAGGCCCTTCTGGAAGCGGCAAATCGACTCTTTTAAATATCGCCTCAGGTCTTGAAAAGCCCACTGCTGGCCATGTTCACCTGGCTGGAATTGACGTCGCAAGTCAAACTAGTGAGCAGCTTTGCGAACTTCGTCGTCATAAATTAAGTTTTATTTTTCAATCATTTAATTTGTTCCCAGTTTTATCAGCTGTTGAAAACGTCGAGTACACTTTATTAATTCGTGGAGATGATAAAGTAAAAGCTCGTAAAAAAGCACTAGAGTCATTAGAGCTTGTAGGCCTTAAAGATCGCTCAAACCATTTACCAACAGAGTTAAGTGGCGGACAACAACAACGAGTTGCTGTCGCTCGAGCTCTTACCATGGATCCTTCAATTATATTTGCAGATGAACCTACGGCAAATCTAGATTCTAAAAATGCTTTACAGTTAATTGATTTATTTGTGTCACTTAATAAATCTCTTGGCATGACATTTTTAATTTCAACTCACGATCCACGAGTTGTGGATCGCGCTAGTCGCAGAATTGATATTCAAGATGGACTGTTGCTGCCGCCCTTAAGTCCTAAGAAAGATGCTCCTCAGCAACTTCAGCCAAAGGCTCAACTTTAATATTTCCTGAGAGCATTCCCTTGCGTTCAAAAATCTCTTGGTAAAAAAGCTCTGGGTGCTTCTCTACTCGAACTTGAATTGCGCCAAGCTGTCCTAGCTCACGAGCCAATTTGTAATGAAATACTTTAGAGAGAGACTCCTCGGTAGCTTGTTGGATTTTTTCTGCACTCACGCCCGACTCTCTTGCTAAAATAAGATAGTAGGGTTTATTTTTTTCTGTACGCACTGCAAATAGAGACATAGCCTGAGCGCCCGTGCTTTTTTCAATAAAGCTAAAAGTCTCAAGGGCTAGTTGCGGAGACATCTTTTCACCAACAAGATCGGTCTCTCTCATACGCCCTTGAAAAGTAAAAGTCGGAGTATTTGCAAGAAAACCTGTTACCTGAAGAGCATCATTGAGTTTGTATCTTAATAAACCATGTCCTCCGCTGAGGGCTGGTTGTACAATTTGTCCTTTTTGTAGCTTCCATGTGGGAACTACTTTTTGTGTATCAAGATCAATCCACTCTAAAAAATGACTTGTAGTTGCTGCTGGAAATTCTCCAGCAAATGGAATAGTGATCACGCCTTCTGTCGCCCAAAGTCCTTTACCTTGCACCCGCACATTTGGATGAAGAGCTCGAATTTTCTCTGCCCATGGGCCAGAGCCAGCAGAATCCCAACAACTTATCAGACTCAGTCTAGGCCAAAGCTTTTGTAACAACTGAGCACCTGAAAAACTTTTTAGAATTTTAGCCGCATGAGAAGACTTTGGTGCTTTCAACGAAGTAGAAAAACCCGCATAGGACCAAACTCCTGTAAAAAGAGTTTCTGCTAAAGGCTCGCGCCACTGCTCTAAGCGATCCAAAAGTGTGAGCCAAAAAGTGGGAGACCATACAGATACTAAAGATAAGTCAGCACGCGA
>CAYMKD010000148.1:0-6568 GCA_964390435.1 uncultured Pseudobdellovibrionaceae bacterium
TTGATGAGTACGAGTCCATCTTAAGAGAGAATATTAAATATGACTCACTATTTTTCGCATCGCTTGTGGACCCTAACTCTGTCATGATGGTTCGAGTTTCAAATGATAAAAAAGTTCTCACAGAAGCACAAAACAAGTTATGGAATGCCCTAGGACAACCTTACAGTCTGAGTTTTGCAGAGGGTCATGTGGGAAGCATTCTGCGACTGGTTTTTCTAGAGCTTGATAAACCGATTAACTTTTTAATGAGTCGACTTTAATTTTAAGGATGTTATGCGATTAATATTTATTTCTCTGCTGTTAATTGGTTGCGCTGAAGGAAACTGCCGACAACAAAAATCTCCGGCAGATATTGCAAAGCTTGAAAATTCAAATAGTAGAATTAAAATTTATAAGGCAGATGGCTCTAAGCAATGCGAAAAAACTCCTGGCCTTACTCTAGAAAAAATGGCTGATGAAATTAAGAATATTCAAATATTTTCTTCTGTAAAACAAGATGATGGCCAAATGCACGTGACTCTATGCGGTTCATCCACAGGGAAGATCAATGTTTATGAGATTGATGCTAAAGACCTTCCAGCTGCAGAGAAAAAAGGCTTTAAAAAACTTCAGTAACTAGAGCCCAACTAACCAAGGCATTAAAACCTTCTTAGCAAGCCATTTAGTTTCAAGCGCATAAAGATTTGCCTCATTACTCATAAAAAACACCTGTCCAAGATTTTCATCAACTGTTGGAGCTGCTAGCAAACCTCTGCCTGGATCAAAATAAGCTACTTGTTGACCTGTTTGTGCATTTAAAAATCTAAGCATTCCCGCAGACTCACCAAAAGTAACTAAACCTTTATAAAATATAGGCTGCGTTGCAACTCCATCTTTAAGTTCAAATGTCCAAATTAATTTGCCGCTATTTTTATCTAATGAGACAACTTCACCCTGTGTTGTAGCATAATATAAGCGATCCCCTTTAAGCGTTACAGGTGTATAGCCACCCTTATCAAATCGCCATAAAACATCACCTGTCTGAATTTTAAGACTATATAGAGCATTATCAAAACCTGAGACATACATCACATCCCCATCAAGCACAGGGCTAGAATCAACATCAGTGAATCTTTTATTTTTGTTAAGTTGCTTTTCCCATCGCACAGATCCTGACTTACTATTTAAAGCGACTACGTAGCCATCACTAAAACCAGCATACACTACACCAGATTTCACAGTCGGAGTCGCCCCTGCTCTTACAGAAATTGCAGATGGATCTGCTCTAGAATAAAGCCAGAGCTGCTTACCATTTGAAGCATCGAGAGCATAAAGTACATTATTGCCAGCTAAAAAGTAAACAATCCCCTCATCAATAACCGGCACAGATAAAGTTTCTGATCTTGTTGGAAAAGTCCAAATAATGTCTCCCGTACTTACCGAGGCTGAATAAAATTGACCATCATTGCCACCAAAAAATAATCTGTCTTTAATAACCACAACACCCGCTTCAACCCCATTTGCCACGGGAATATACCAATTCACATTCCCTGTTGTGCGATCAAAAGACTTCAGTCCATCAAAAGCATTGCCCTGTATAATATTACTGCCAACAAGCAGGGGGGACATTCGGTTAATTTTTCTATAGCCTAAATTAACTTTTTGCGTAGTTGATTTAATCCATAATTTTCTAAGTCCAAAATCCTTTTTTTCTGGATTTAGCCCTGTTGCGCACCCGCAAAAGTAAATTGAACTAAGTAAAATTAAAATAATCTTCATTTAAGAACCTGTCGTTGCAGATTTTTTTATCTTTAAAAGTCTTAAATACTTCTCTGCAGCTTTACTTGTCTGAGAATTAGAATTTCCAATGGCCGCTTTTTGGTAGTATTGCTCTGCCTGAGCAAAATCACTCATAGATTCATAACATAAGCCCATGCGAATGTAGGCATCATGATGAAGAAATTTAGCTTTTTCTAAATCTGTGACTTTTTTCCATTTCTCAAGAGCTTGCGTACAATCTTTTTGATTTGCTAGGATATTACCATACTGATTGTAAACAAGAGCCGATAATAGATCTTTATTAAGATTGGGCTCAAGAGACTTAAGCGTGTTAGCAGCTTCAGCAGGTTTGTTATACTGATTATAGATATCCGCCAAAGTAAGCCCTGACATTAAAGATGCTTTTTTACCTGGATGAGTTTTAATAAAAGACTCTAGCTTTTGTACAATAGGACCATAATCCTTTTCTAAGTCCCCTGTCGGGGCTACAGGCTGAACCTCTTTGGGCTCCTCTTTTGCTTGTGTCTTTGGCATATTTTCACTTTTGCTTTTCTCAAAATCTTCTTTAATTTTTAAATAATCTTTTTCTATTAAATAGTATTCTGCCTGAGCTGCTCGCTCTTGTTTGTCTTTTACATAACTGTAGATAGCAAAAGCACCACCTCCAACAATGGCTAGAACAACAACAATTAAAACTTGAGTTTTATTTTTTAAGGCAATCTCTAATACTTGTCGAAGAGCTGCCAAAAATTTATCTGGTGTTTTTGCTTCTTTTTGAATTGTTTTTTCAGACACGTTTTCCCCGCAATGTTATTAATAAATAATCTTTGCCAGGGTCTAGCTTGATGTCAAGAAAACCAGGGTTTATAGCTATTTTATTTCAGCGATAAACCTCTCATATTAACGATTATTTACTTCACGCAAGGTAGAGAAAAGCCTTGAAGCTCTACCTTGATGCTTTTGCTTTAAACCACCTATAACACGCACACGCTCTTCTGCTAAGCGATCTGCCGCCAGATGAGTTGCGATATTTTCTTTTTTAGCAATTGAGAAAACCTTCATACAGTTTTCATAGACATCTTTTGTTTTATCTAGAGCTCGATCAGGAGAGTAGCCTTCCAATTCCACAAATACATTCATAAGGCCTCCTGCGTTAATAACATAATCAGGAGCATAGAGAATGCCCATTTCTTTAAGCATATCTCCGTGGCGCGGCTCAGCAAGCTGATTATTAGCGCCACCAGCAACCACTTTACATTTTAATTTACCAATAGTGCTGTCGTTGATGATAGCTCCCATTGCACACGGAGCTAAAATATCACAATCAGAAGTAATAATTCCCTCTGCATCTTGAACCTGTGCGCCATACTGATCTGCATAAGTTTTTACTTTTTGAGCATCAATATCAGCAATACTAATAATGGCCCCCTCTTTAGCTAAAAACATAACTAAATTTGAACCCACATTGCCCAAACCTTGTACTGCTACGCGAACTCCCTTTAAATTATCCGCACCTAATTTTTCTTTTGCAGCTGCTTTAATACCCATCAAAACACCATGAGCTGTATAAGGACTCGGATCACCCGATCCACCGAAATCTTTTGGAATACCCGTCACCCATGGAGTTTCCATAAAGACATACTCCATATCTTTCACACAAGTTCCCACATCTTCAGCAGTAATGTATTTACCGTTAAGAGAGTTAATATAGGTACCAAAGGCTCTAAAGAGAGCTTCTGTTTTTTGAGTTTTTGGGTCACCAATAATAACAGCTTTACCACCTCCCAAATTCAAACCAGCTGCCGCTGCTTTATAGGTCATACCTTTTGAGAGCCTTAACACATCGATGAAGGCATCTTCTTCGCTTTTGTAATTCCACATACGTGTGCCGCCAAGTGCTGGCCCTAATGAAGTATTATGAATGGCAATAATGGCCTTTAGGCCTACGGCTTTATCTTGGCAAAAAACGATTTCCTCGTGATCTCCATGTTTGGCAATCAGTTCAAAAGTTCCCACGGATGATACTCCTTGTTAGATGTATCCATGGAATTTATAAGATTTTTTCACAGAGTAAAGCAAAATCAAGATTTGCCTAAGTTTTGATCTGATTTAGTAGGAGTGAGGCGCTGCTTTATACCGCAGCGCCATAAACTAAGGGACCACAGTTAATCCAGCACCAGGATATTTTTGCGCCAGATAATTATGGTATTTTTTTACTGTATTAATATTTGAAATATCATCTGTTAATACTACGATTTCAGCAATCTTGGTGCCTGGTCCTGCCCCACCTGTATTTCCAATAGTCATTCCATCCACCTGTCTTCCATAATCCGTTGTACTGAAAGACAAAGGGGAACCAACTTGCACGCCATTAACAAATAGATTGTAAGTAAAGTCATCCGTTCCATTTGCTTGTCTAGTTAAAATGACCGTCATCCAAGTGTTAAGAGCATAGGTTGATTTTAAACTAGAGTTGTACCATTGAATTTTGTTTGAACCATCGTTAACTAGAGAGAGATTAGACGCTGCTTGGCCATATCCAGAGTTAATATTAACAATATTTGTTAAATTAGTATCATCCGTAATTTTCATCAAGAAAACTAAAGAATAACTTGTGTAAGCTGAAAAGCTAACAGTCTTATACTTTGGAAATGAGGCAGTAAAATTAAACACATTGCCTATTCCAGTTTCAGAGACAGTTGGCACATCACCAGAATCAGTTAAAACTGATAAAGTCAGCCCTTGCCCTCGAACAGATGTTTTACCATTCCAATAACAAGCAGTTGCTGCGCAAGCACTTAAGTCTGTAGATGGTGGCGAGAACCATCCTTTCATGTATGTTGAAATATTTGATGAGCTGTAAGCTACAGATGGATCCCACAATAATTGAAATTGCGCCGCTTGATTTGCACTATCATCTGCAACATACTCTCCCGCCCATGGTTGTAACTTGATACTTGCTGGGAATGTAACGTTATCTAAATTAAGAGATTTTACATAACCTAAATTATTATAACTTATGCCAGTTGGAATCATACCTGACATACCTGTATATCCTGACATACAAAGATTGTCAGGATATAAACTAAAATTAGCATTTGATGTATCATCATTATAAATTGAGAAAAAGACATTGCCAGTTACTGCTGCTATCGCACTATTCTTATATGCATTTGCTCTTAATGGAATACAATCTGAGGCAAAATAAGAGGTATTTAAAGCTTGGTACGCGTACACGCTATCATACGAGCTTAATGCTAGATAATCAGCTCTTGGTGACAAACGAATTTCTTCTTGATCCGTGTAAGAATCAGATCCCGTTGCCACAATTGTTATATCAGATGCAGTAGAGTTCAAAATCTTCCCTGCAAATTGAGCTTTGTATTTACCTGCGGCAATCGTAACAGAGCTAATAGGCGTTGTGCTACTACAGCTACTATAAAAACCAATATCAGTTGCAGTATGAGTCGAAGAGGTTAAACTAATAGTGTAGGTAGATGTCTGAGTAAAAGGCACAACTCCTGGAGCATAATCCATTTCATACACTTCATAAGCATAACAAGTATCAGTTGGGCCATATAAAGAACTGCCAAATGGAGATGCAATCACTAGAGACGAAGCTGGACCTATCGGTGTAATTGCCTGAACAGCTAAAGCATTACTGGTTAAGCCACTCGAAGAAGCCACTACTGAGCCCGTTTGGGCACTAGCATTTTTAAAATAAATCACTTTAAAGGAACTCGTTGACTGGGCTTGAAAGGTTGTTTGAGCAATTGCAGAAGTACAATTAGCATCGCTGTAAAAACTCCCACTTAAACCTGAAGTAGCTAAGTTAACAACATAGTCTTTGTCTATGTAAACTGAACTAGAGCTATTCGCTCCAGTTAAAGAAACTAAGAATGGCTGACACTGATTGGTACCAATTTTATCTGATCCAGATAAATTCAATGCACTTGGCACCACTGGCAAAGTTGCACTTGAGCCAAAACTTAAATGTTCATTTAAATATCCTGAAATATACTTACCAGATTGAGCTGCACAAATAGCCACCACTCCATCTGAAAAACTTGATATGTCCGCATTAGATAAAGCATGCGTATAACTATAAGTTTGCTGCCCACTTACTGTACTAACTTGAGCAAGTCGAGTGAATCCCTTTGCACTTAATTGTTCGCAATTGGCTTCGTGCCTTTCGTTATAGTAATCTTTGGTTGTTTTGCTTGCACGATAGAAGATATCAAAATTTGCAATATCGCTTGTACTGATTCCAGGCAAGATCTTCCAAGAAAACTTAAGCCCTGTTGGAACTAAATCCATGGCTAAGGTATCGTAATAAGAATAAGATGTGCCTGGGTACTTAAGTATCTTCTCAAAAGGAGCTCTAAATCCTGTAAAACTATCATTCCCGCCAGTTTTTAAGCGCGCCATGCTAAATATAAGTGAATCTGTAAATTCATTAGCGCAGGTCGCAGCAGGTACACCACCTGTGCGCATAATTGTAGTTGAATTAGATGCTGTTGCAGCTGGATTATAGACCAAAGGATTTGAACACACATTGCTTGTAGTATCACAAGTAGCATACATACTTGTCGAAGTTTCACTAGTAGACTGGTAACATGCTTTTTTACCTGTTGCACCTGGTCCCCAGAAACCTAAAATCATTGTTGAAGGCTCACGTTGTCTAATTGTTAGTTGAGAGTTTGAATTATAACTTTGTTCATAAGCTGTAGGAGATTTAATTCTTAGTACTTGCTCCGAAGCAGCAAACACTGCTGAGTCTAAATCTACATTTGTAAATAAGCTTTCACCA
>CAYMKD010000149.1:0-6545 GCA_964390435.1 uncultured Pseudobdellovibrionaceae bacterium
AACTGTTAAAATACTCTTCTTTTCAATTCTTAACAAAATCCTACTTGCTAATTTTAAAAAGAAATTAAGCTCAAGCCCTAACCACAGCGGAAGCTCCAACTCAAGTCCACCCAAAACTTCTTGTTTTATAACAAGCTCTTCACAGTGAGGCCTTCCGTCTGAAGCAAAAAGCCAAGGCCAAACCTCGTAAATTTCTTTCTTTAAAGAATCTACAAGTTCTGGAGGGCATGAAATAAAAAAGCTTCTTATGTCCTTTTTGCCCAATTTAATGTCCTTATTTTAATTAATAATTATTTAATTTGAGCAGCTTCTGGGGATATTTGATTTCTCAACTGAGCAAAAACCTTTAAAATATTTAATCTGGTCGCCTCACCTAGACCTACTACATTTCTACGAAACTTAAATTTAGCATAATCAAATAAGTCTGGCATATACCCATCATATACTAAAAATAGAAAGCCATTCTCAATAGTATTCTCATCATCTTCACTTAGATCATCTTTTGCTTTTAATATGAAGTTTTTAAATCTAGGAACCGCTGACACAAGCTCTTCCTCCGAAAGATCTCCTGACAAATCTTTGTCATATTGATAATGGAGCGTCTCAACGTAATGTAAAATCATAATCATAGTTTTAAGTTCACCAGACTCAATAAGACCATCATTATGACTACCCACTTGTGCTATGGTCATTAGCGCTTGTTTCATTTCAGCATAAGCCTCTTGATTCATACTCTTTAAATTTGAGTCGAATTTTAACCACAATGGCAGGTGAGCAAAAAGCTTCTCTTTCTTTTCATCGTAAGTTTTCCAGAAACAATCTTCATTAGAGGTTCTTTCGTTAAAAACATCCAAGACAGCACTATCACAATGATTTAATTCTAATTCTTCTTTAAAATCCTGAAATACATTAACTCCACCTGTAAGCAACAGTTGAACAAGCTCCCAGACTTCTCTGAACTGCATTAAATTATCACCATTACCACTAAAAGAAAATAAGTTAGCCTCATTAAATATTCTCTCGCCAGAACGAAAATTCCTTGGGTCAATCAAGCCAATTTTAATTCCCATTGGTCTGAGTTCAGTAAATATATTTTGCACTTCAGCTTTCGTTAAGCCAGTTCTATATAGAGATCGAACTGAATCTTCACTGTAACCGCGCATAAACAATCTAAGCACTCCTCTGATCCAATTTGACTGCGTTAATGAGGCTTGGGTATGAATTCTATATTTTGTGTCTTTTGCATTAATGTTTAAATTCTTATTAAGATTATAGAAAATTGAAGGGGAAACTAAAAATATATCTTTGAACTCTTGCCAAGCCCTTTCCATCTCGGAGTACTCCTCCGTTCCAAGGTCAGGATACTTATTTTGCCAGTCAATATTTTGTATAATAGATAAATTTTTACGCCAACTGGCATCTGTAATCTTAGCTGTCTCTTTAAAATTATTATTGATAAACTGTTGGGTTTCTATCCATAGATAAAACTCACGTCGTAGTGTTTTTATATGTGTTTTTTCAATCCCAACCACACTTTGCTTTTCAAGAATACTTCTTTGATCAAGCAATCGACTTGCTAAAGTTTTATAAGTCGTTTTAAAAGATTCTGCATCTATGCCAAATAAATAGGCCATTCGCTGAGAGTTTGACAAGAATAGATCTATAAATGCATCTAAGTTCTTATAACTAAGCACCTTATCTGCTCTTTGCTCAATAGCTATATCTAGTATATTAAATAATTCTACATTTAAGTTCTTAAAATCTTCTAATCCATCAGAATTTAAAGATACACCACCTTTAAAGTAACTATTCGTATAAAGCGCAAAGTTATATATTCTAATGACAAATAAAACTGACTTTTTCCAAGAATCTTGATTTTCTAATATATCTTGAGTTCCGAAAAGAGCCACCTTCGCCTCTTCTATTAATTTTAACAGCGGTAAAGTTTGCGTTGGCTCCACACCTTTAATAAATAAACTTCCTGTGCGTAAAAAATTAATAAAATCAGAGAATTTATAATTTAAAGATCCAAAACTTAATTTAGGCAAAAGTTGTTCACTGGCTTTAATAAGCGCACTCTGTGCTGCAAAAAGCTTATTTTTTGATGCTGCTTCTTTTAGATTTGACGTTTCATTAAAAAAAAGAACTGACAAATGCGGCAAAAGATCTACGCTCACCTGCTCTAAGATACCAAAAATATCATTTAATTTATCTAGCTCATTAAAACTTAATTTTGTAAGTTCGCCACCGACAAGAAGTTGCTTTAACTTCATAATCTCGGCAAAAAAATCGTCCTCTAAACTTCGCCCCTTTAGCAACTTCTTATGTCTATTCAAAAAATTTTGTAGTTCTTTTGCTTTATAGCCATCAACTAAATCCGATTTCCCTCGTCTTTTAAAAACCTGCAGTGTTTTTTGTAAACACTGCCAGCTTTGAAGCACTGAGGTTTCATCTGATTGAAGTTCAACAAAAGCTACTAACTGTGCTGAAACATCGGAAAGACATGAGAGCTCTTTTGACTCCGCCTCAAAAGTATCACTCTCTTCTTTTTTTGACTGATCAAAACCACACCCGCAGGCTAACGCAAAAATCAAAACTAAATTAAGCCTTGCAAGCAGCTTGTTGTAATTAAAAAACATAGCTAGCCCCAAAATAAATGCGATCATTTTTAGCATAAGTTTGCGTAAAATAGCGCGCACTCTCCAAGTTTTCAGGTTCTGCTGTTAAATCAAAACCTGTTGAAACAAGCCATTTATCTTGAGGTAAAAAATTAAGACTGAGATTTAAAACCTTTGCTTGAGTTTGCGTTTCATTTAAAAAAACGATCTCCCCACTCTGGAAAAAACTACGTACTTTACTCGTTTGATATTTTACAGAAGTCCGTAGTGCTTTTTTAAAACTTAATCGCAGTGGTAAAACCTCTTGATCTTCACCTGTATTAGGATCTACGTATTTAATTTCTCCACCTTGAACATTCAAATAACTTACACGAAATTTCCAAAGTTTTGGGGCCCACTCAATATAAGGGCTCCATAAATTTGTTTCGCTGTACTCAGGATAAGTATAAAGTGATCTCCATTTTTTATTTTCTGGTGTTTCTTGCAGAAAAGACAGTCCCGTTGACCAATCTGAATTTTTATAACCTAAATCCATGGCGCGTATTGTGTGATTAACAACACCTGGCTCCACCTGCACATCTACTTCATTCTGACTTAAATCATATTGCCAGTTGTAAGCCAGCCCTAATTGATTCATGGGTTTGTAGGCGTATGTAAAACGACTATACAGCCCTTCAACTCCTCCAAGCTCTAGTTGTCCAACATAACTAGTATGAAAAATAACATCAAGAGCACTTGGCTTATTGATTTCATATCTAATAGGATCTTTTGTATCTGCAAAAATCACAGATCTTGGTGGAGGCTGAAACCATGGGCTTGTTTCAACAAACTCACCACTCTCTTGCGAGTACGAAGCCCCTTGGTCTGGAATAAAAATAGGAGAAGCCATAAGGTTAAGTCGAAATAAAGCCCCTTTAAACGACGCAAAAAAACCTGTTAAACCTTGCTCAATGGGACGACTTGGTTGCCAATTAAAAAGAGGTTCAATAAGACCTAGTCGATACTCATGATCTAACTCGCTCCACAGCCAACGTTTTCGCCCATAAGAGGTTGTAACAAAATCATTCGACCAAGTACTATCCCAATAAAACTCTGAAACAGTAAAATAATTAAAAAGCGGTCTATTAGGTGAGAACTGCCCCATAACCTCACCCTTAAGACCTTCGCCTTCTAAACTCTCATCTCCTAAATGAAACCAAGCTTGGATAGCACTAAAATTTTTGCTATTCGCACTTTGCTGATTTTCTTGATTAATAAAACCCTGAGAACTAACTCCCACTTGCCCTTCGCCAGTTTTGGCTAAAGATGCTGAGCAGAAAAAAAGAATCTGAATAATGATAAGTAAAAAATTAAATTTTAATTTCATATTTAGTCTTTGCTTCGCAACAAAGGCAAAGCTGAAACAGGCTTATCACCAATGTTAAGATGCCGCAAATAATTAAAGATCTTGTAATTTCAATAACTTATGGATAGAATATTTAAGTTTTCATGTAACTTATGCAAAGCCCACGTGCAAACTTACATGGAGCAATGTATGTTAAAGTAAAACTTACAAGATCTAGGCAGCAATGATGGAATATTCAAATTAAAATGCTTGAGCAAAATGAAGTAAAAAAAACTATTTTAATTTTACGTTTCTCTAGCCTAGGTGATGTTTTACAAAGCTTAAGTGTTCCTGCCCACATTAAAGAGTCATGGATTAACTCAGAAATTCATTATGTGACTCGCTCTGAATTTGTGCCTCTAGTTTGCACTCATCCTTGCATTGATAAAGTATGGCAACTTAATCGCCAAGACGGACTTAAAGGACTATACCAACTTTGCAACCAACTAGATCAGGTCCCTTGGACACATATATACGATGCTCATAATAGTTTACGATCAAGACTGATACGCTGGCATTTAATCTTTTGGCGCGCACTCAAAGGACAACGCCCCCAACTTACTATTAAATCGAGTAAAAGATGGTTAAGGTTTCTGCTTTTCAAGTTTAGAATAAATAAGTTTAAAATGCCATTCTCAGGACAAAGAGACCTTCTTGAACCCCTAATAAAATTTGGGCTTACTAGTACAAAACTCCCCACGCCGCCTCAATTTTTTTTAAAACAAGAAGTTATCAACTCCGCACAATCTAAAATACAAAAAGCTTGGCCACCAGAAAAATATAAAAACTTTATAGCCTTAGCGCCATCGGCAGCACATGAGTTAAAAAGGTGGCCAATAGAATATTGGCAAAACTTAGTAAGTATAAATAAAAAAAATAATTTTATAGCTTTAGGTGGCAAAGAAGATCTTTTTATTGAAAAAATTAAACTTGTAGCTCCTGATAGAGTGCTCAATTTCGCAGGTCGGCTCTCTATCGCCGAAAGTGCAGCCGTTATCTCTTTATCACAGGGGCTTGTTTGCAACGACACAGGGCTTATGCATGTTGCAGAACAAATAGGCATAAAAACCATTGCTCTTATGGGGCCAGCTCCATTTGGCTTTCCATCTCGGCCAACTACAACTATTTTAGAAAGACAACTGAGCTGTCGCCCTTGCAGCAAACATGGTCAAGGCCCCTGTATTAATAAAGAATATCAAAAATGCTTACGTGACATCAGTCCTGAAGAGGTCACGCAGAAAATGCAGAATTGGCAAAATTCATGACTTTAAGTTTTTTTATTTATCGCTCTATAATTATTCCACTTATTTTAATTCTTAAAACATTTTTAAGCCCCTTCTTAGACAAGAAAACAAAAAAAACTATTCAACTCAAAGACCAAAATGAATTTGTAGTAAAACAGGCTTTTACTAATAAACCTATTTGGATTCACTGCGCTTCTGGTGAATTTGAATATGCAAAACCGGTAATTAGAGAATGTAAAAAAAAATATCCTGAAATTCCTATTTTAATCACATATTTTTCATCTTCTTTGCTACCCATTTTAGAGAAAAATCAAGAAATTGATATTTACGGCCCCCTCCCTTGGGATACTCCATCAGCCATGAAATCTTTTATTGGAAAATGGCAACCACAATGTCTGCTTATTGCTAGATCAGATGTGTGGCCTGAAATGACATATCAAAGTCGCAAAATGGGCATCCCTATACTTTTATTTTCAGCAACCCTAAGTGAGCAAAGTTCACGTCTGACCCCTTGGCTAAAACCACTTGTTCGTTTTGCTTATAACCAAGTATCTTTAATTTCTTGTGTTAACGAAGAGGATTTTAATAATTTTAAATCTCTTGATCTATCGTCTGAAATACAAGTATGGGGAGATACACGATATGATCAAGTATTCTACCGACTCAATCATGCGCAACCTCTTAAACACAAAACTTATAGACAGAATACTCTTATAGCAGGATCTACTTGGCCTGAAGACGAAAGAGTTATTCTAAAATTTTTCTCTCTACTAAAACAAAAAAAATCAGATGTAAAAATGATCTTGGTTCCTCACGAGCCAGATACTAAACATATTAATGATCTTATTAAGGATCTTAAATCCTATGGATTAAGCCACCATCTTTATTCTGATCCTTCAGGCTGGTCTGATGAAGATGTATTGCTTGTAAATCAAGTGGGACTTTTAGCTGAGCTTTATCAATTAGGAGATTTTGCCTTTGTAGGAGGTTCTTTTAAAAAGCAAGTTCACAGTGTCATGGAACCTCTAGCTTCAGGACTCATAACTTTTGTTGGCCCTTACTTTAAAAACAATCGTGAAGCTGTAGAGTTTCAAAGCCTTTCACTTTCCTCACAAAACACATCTCCTGTGATTTCTATATTTGATGAAAACGATTGGCTAAACAAATTTACAAAAATTAAATTTAGCCAAGACACAAAGTTTGAAATAAAAAAATTAGTCCAAAATAAACAAGGAACTGTTAGCAAAGTTATGATTTGGTTAGAAAATCTTCTGCAATCTAGATAATTATTTTCAATAT
>CAYMKD010000150.1:0-6524 GCA_964390435.1 uncultured Pseudobdellovibrionaceae bacterium
TATTTTAATGAACAAGAGCCATCAAGCCCTCAAAATCCGAAATGGCCCCTTATTCAAAAGGGAGCAAGCGGAAAATCTTTTAATGAAACTCAGCAAGGACCTGATAACTCACTTAAATCAAGCGGGTATGCTGAAGCAGAGGAGAGCGAAAATACAGGAAAGTTTCTTAGGCAAAATCGTCATGATATTAGTTATGGTAAGACTAAAGCTAAAGAACAAGTTCGTTACACGACAAGTGAGCAAGTTAATCAACAACCAAAGACAAAAGCAGAATTGTTAAAAGGTGAATCTAAAAAAGAAACTCTTATAAGTGAAGGAACTTATGAAGCACTTAAAAAATCTGTAGTAAACAATAGCAAAGAAACACAAGTTATTGCGGTTCAGAGTACTACGAGTGCGGCTTGTATTATTATAGAGTCTTCTCGTTTTGCTGGATATTTAATTTCTGCTTTTGGTAAAGATCGTGTTGTAGATGAGAAGTTTTTAGAAATTGTTAAAGAGAGACTCTTTCAATTTTTAAGAGATCGTGGTGAAAATGTAGCTGATGAAAATGGTATGAATATTAAAATCAAAGAAGTGGAGTTTGAAGGTTGGGCAATAGAGTACGCGGATTTTCTACGTAAGTCTGTACATGAAGGACAAGAGATAGCCATGGCCTTTTTCCCGAGAAAAGATGTTAAAACTCGCATAGAAAAATCAGTTTCAGAAAAAATGGCTGCCGTGAGTATGGATGAGATTCAAGTAGATATTCCTTTAGAGTTTGATATGTACTTATACTTTCCAAACAATAATAAATATATTTTATATACTCCTAAGGGCGGAGCTTTTTTGGCGCATCAAAAAAAGAGATTGGTCGCTAGAGGAGTTAATAAAATGCATATTAAAAAAGAGAGCCTTCAGGATCTAAAACGCCACCGCGCTCAGTACTATCTAAATGATAAAATTGATGATTATAAAAGAAGAAAAAGTGCTTCTTTATAGGAGCTTTGAGTTTACTGCTAATTCTATGGGTACTGGGGTGATGATTTATTTCACATTCAATTAGATATTGGCCCTGTTAAAAAAGAACAACAAAAACTTGCAATTAGTTGTCAAAAATAAAGTTGAGATTAGCAGATAAGGGGGCCTTTTTTAAAGGCCCATGTCTTATGCAAAGTAGGAGACAATGCCATCAGGTTCAAATCCTGGTGGCCAAGTGTCTGGGTCTAATATGTCAAAACCTGTGTCATCATTTCCCGTGTCAGTATTATCGTTTTCATTAGAACTGGTGTCATCATCAGGTGTATTGACTTCTTCGCCAGGATTATTGGAGTTGCCATTTTCGTCAATGTCTTCTTGGTCAACGCGAGTAAAACCAGCGACTTTTATAACAGGTTTAAGTAGGCAGTCTTGATTTCCTTTAATAACTACTGATTTTTCTGCATCAAAATCTATAACTAGTGAATAGGAGTAGCCATCTTCTAGCATCACATTTTGCGCAAGTTTAATTTTGACACCATTTTGTTGTGCGCTGGGAGTTTGCAAATCGCACATCGATTCATCTGTTTTAACACCATAGTTGCCTTCACCATGAAGCACAAGTCGAAGTTGGGTGACTGAAACTCCAGGTGGAATATAGACATCTTGAACTGGTAAGAGTATCCCATTACGTAATTTCATGAGATCTACTTGTCCTAGGTTTTGTCCTATAATGAGACGGGCAGCTTTTCCTCCTTTTTCTAGCCAAAGCTCAATAGAGGAAATATTCACAATGACTTCACTTAAATCTTTTGAAGGAGCATCAGTGAGGGATATGCGAAAGTTATTATTATTCAATTTGGGGGAAAAGCTCTCTAGGGGTGCTCCCTGCTTTGCAGTGGAGCCATCTGTAATAGCGGCCTCGTTTAAGCTGTCAAGGCCTGCATTTTGGGAAGATCTATCTGAAGAGCAGCCAAGAGTTACAAATACCAATAATCCAATAGGTATTTTAAGTTTATTTGAAAACATGTTTGTCTCTCCTTGAGAAAGCTTTAAAATTCAATTTAAAATTAAGGTAATTTCTCGAAGGAGTGAATTTACGGGCAGTAAATCCTTCTATATCTATTATTTTCTCTTAATATGTTTGTTTTTTCAAATTATCATAAAACAACTGATAGCAATGAGGCAAAATTCATGAATTTATAAAATAGTGATAAACTTTTTGACACTTTTAAAATGTCAAAAAGATCGGCATAAACTTATTGTTAGCTATCAAGAAAATAAAATCTAAATGAGACCTCTTACTTCTAGACATATAGCTTTTGGCTAAATATTATGGTGTCATGAAAACAGCTAAGGAAGTCATTCAGAAACTTGATTTAAAACCTCTGCCAGAAGAGGGCGGTTATTACAGAGAAACTTACAGAAGTGAAAAAATAGATGCTCCAGCGAGATTGCTTGGCATAGATACCGATGAGCCTCGTGTAATGAGCACGGCTATTTACTACTTAATTATACCTGAGAGTTTTTCAGCCCTTCACCGTATTAAGAGTGAAGAGATTTTTCATTTTTATGCGGGAGATCCAGTTGAGATGATTCAAATTAATAAGCAAGGAGTGCTCAGCCGTTGTGTCCTGGGTGCGGACATCTTTAAAGGAGAAGTGCCGCAAGTTGTGGTTCCTCGTGGCGATTGGCAGGCGCTTCGGCTCCCTAAAGGATCTGCTTGGTCTTTAATGGGGACGACGGTGTCACCTGGGTTTGAGTTTGCTGATTTTGAAGTTGGAGACAGAGAGCAGTTGTTAAAAGATTTCCCAGCACATCGTGAAGAGATTATGAGATTTACTCGTGCTGTTGGTGAGAAAACACACGTTTAGATTCTAATAGATATCTAAATAAAGTGATACACTGGTTAGGGCGTGCTTAAAGCATAGACTATAGTTGGTCAAGTTAAACTCTTATAATGAAAAATATCGAGTAAAGTTATATATAGATACCCATCATTTAATTTAATAGTATTAAATTATATAAGAATTAAAATGAAGAGGAGAGCGTTGCTTTTATAAGAGCTTCCTTGTAGGCACAGCTTCCTTCGTAGTACTCATGTAAAACTTGTTTGACATTTTGTAGGACTTTATGAGCAGCTTGAGTAAAAATTAAATCATCCGGCCAATAAATACTTTCAATTAATTCTTTAAATAATAAATTTAGTTCTCTAATGTAAGAATCTTTTTGATTTGCACTGCAAAGGCGACCAAGAGTATTGGAATAGTCCATGTGGTTATAGAGCATTTGTATTTCTGCTTCTGTAAAAAAGAATGGAAAGCCAAGTTTATAGATATTATGTCGAATTAAGCCCCCACCAGTTGTCATCATCATTTTGAAATCTCGAAAAACAACGCGTACGGCCGCTAAGTCGACATGGTTTTCAAGGGCATATGTCATAATAGCTTCGTGTAAAATAATATCACTCTTTTTCTTAAGAGAGGCTTTGTTCCACCAGTTCTCTTGAATTCTAACTGAAAACTTATCTTGGCAAGCTATAATGGACGGAGATACATCAATCGTAGATTCCATCCCACAAAGTTCGGGGTTGAATTTATTTTTTTCTAAATACCAATGTTTCTTTTCAATTTGATTTTTAGCAAAATTATGAGCACTTGAAAATTGTGAAAAGGGGCTTAAGAATCCAGAACTATGACTATCTATAAGAATTTTGTAGATTTCTTTTGGATCAATTACCGTGCTGCCAGCATTTTCATATTCATCACATATAATGCCATTAACTTCACAGCCCCCTCCGGTTTCTTTCCAGGCGAAGGTATTAAGTGATAAGCTTGTTGCGAATAAAAATAAAATAAACTTACTCATATTTTCTCCTACTGACTTAAAGGAAAGAAACCCATGTGAAGTGCATAAATTTTGTTTTTGGCATTTTTGCTTTTTTCAATGCTTGCAGCAAATTGCCTTCGAAGACGCTGTAGCTTCTTTAAAGCAACTTCAAGATCTTGTTCAGAAACGGTTAAAAACATAGTTGTATGATTGCGCTGATGTACAGGAACAGAGTCAATGGTGTGCAGTGAAGCTTGAGCAATTTGTTTTTGATGCTTTTTTAATGTTTCATTAGTAAATTGCGGAGCTCTAATATTTGTCGCATCGCCGATTGCATCAATCCACTTTCCATTAATAATTTTAAGGTAACCCATACTCTGTAAATGCACAACAGCTTGTTCAATTTGTGGTTCGGAAACTTGGAGTTCTTGGGAAATCCAACTTATCTGTGGTTTAAAGTTATCTAACTTAGTTAATTCAAGTAAAGCCATGTAATACCAATCGGCTACCTGCTCAAAGGTATTTTCGTCAATTAGGACGCATTTAGGCTCCGAGCTTGCTTTTTTTCTTTTATTTAAAAAAGGTTCAATTTGATTAAAATCCAGGGACATTTTTTTACACAGATGTTGGGCAACGTGATAACCTACTCGTCTTTTGCCTTTCATAATTTGAGCTAGGGTAGAGTCGTTAATATCAAGAGATATAGCAAAAGCTCTTAGGGAATAGCGAGGTCGTAACTTTCTTCTTTTTTGATAAATCTCTACTAAAAGTTGGCTAAAATCAAAATCAGACGAAGGATTGTTGGTCGGAGTTTCATTATTTTTATTCATAAAAACGTCTTTTTTCTTCGAATTCCATGTAGAAAAATGCAATTGTCAGTGCTTAAAACATGCTCAAGTACAAGTTGCAAGATTTTTAAATTTGAAAATAAATCAAAATTTCTAAAGTAAGAGAATCTATTATGTGGCAAATGCCGAATTACATAGTTGTCAGTTACAAAATAAAGGAGTCCTAAGAGGCGAGAGAAGAAACCGCGGCAAATGCAAATAAGCCTTAAATCAGCATACATTTACTATTAAATCAAATATGGCTGTAATGAGCTTTTGTGTTTAGATTCAAAACACATATCAATTCCATAAATCTTTATTTGAATCATTTTTGACTGTTAAGAGATTTTAACTCTCATTTTTTAAAGCCGAAAAGAAAATATAATTTTGGAAATGAGGTATGTTTGTGGTTCAAAATTTATACTTCTTTAGATCTATAATTATAATTTTTTCACTTTCTATAGTGCAAATAGGTTGTAATTTCAGTGCTAATATAGATACACTTTCTGATTCAAGCTTAAATGAAACTGAACCTATTATTGAGTTTTCCAATAAACCAAAAGAAAAAGACAATCTAACTAGTCTTAGTGTTTCAGTGGCAGGAGCCGATGTTACTCATTTTAAATATAAAATTATTCAAAAAAATAGTGGTAGCTGTACATCTGAATCTGGTTATAGTGAAGATGTAGAAATCGGCACTCCTATTAATAAAAATATTGCCAATATTTCCGACGGACCTGTTGTTTTATGCGCCATTGGTAAATCAAAATCTGGCAAATACCAAAGCTACAGCGATGCCTCTACCTATGAATGGATAAAAGACACTACACCGCCAACAACAACTGCCAGTGGTTATCCAACGGGCACTAATAATACAACTCTTATTTCTGCTACGGTTTCTGGAACAGAGGTTTATCAATACCGTTATAAAATTGGCGATGTTAGCACTGATTGTACAAACCCTTCAGGCTACAGCTCTGAGATGTTGCGAGCCGTACCTATATCAGTTGATATTTCTTCAACTTCTGCAAATTACATTGCCGATGGAGCAATTAAACTTTGTATTGTGGGTCGTGATGAAGCTGGAAACTATCAGTCTTTCTCAAGCCCAATTGCTGTTTCTTGGAGTAAAGACACCACAGCTCCTGCTGCGACTTTAACGGGGGAGCCAGCAGGAACAAATAACACGACTTTGCTAGCCATTAATGTTGGTGGCACTGGGGTTTCACATTATAAATATAAAGTAGGCTTAGCTTCTAGTATAGACTGCTCTATTTCTACTGGTTATTCGCCTGAAGTTGCCGAAGCCACTAATATTACAGATAGCATTTCTTCTCTGAGTGATAGCTCCATTAAACTTTGTGTTATCGCAAGAGATCAATATGACAACTGGCAGTCTACAAGTTCTGCAACAGTGGCTACTTGGACTAAAAACACCTCTTCGCCAAGTGCCACTATTACTGGAGAACCAACAAGTGAAAGCAATACAACAACATTAGCCATTAATGTTGGCGGCACAGCAATTACTCACTACCGTTACAAAATAGGAGTGGCAGCGTCTACGGATTGTACGGACATCACAGGTTACGCCTCTGAAGTCGCAGAGAGTACAAACATCACTGATGATATCAGTGCAAGTGGACTCAATTTAAGCGAAGGATTAATTAAACTCTGTGTAATCGGGCGTGATCAATTTACAAATTGGCAAAGTATTAGCACACCTACTCAAGCCACATGGACAAAAGATACTGTCGCTCCAACGGCCACTCTTTCTGGCACTCCATCAAATCCAAGCAAAGTCACAACAACATTAAGTATTTCTGTTTCAAATGTAGATGCGACATTTTATAAATATAAAATTGGTGATGGCACTCTAGATTGTACTACAAGTGCAGGTTACTCAAGCGAAAT
>CAYMKD010000151.1:0-6399 GCA_964390435.1 uncultured Pseudobdellovibrionaceae bacterium
TCTAGGTGATTTTTTGGCATTAGACATCAGCCCTCCTGGTTGTAAACTCAATCCATCCTGGATTAAGTAATGCGAACTTAATAATAGGATAAATGATGTTTGACGGGCCTGTCAAAATTAGCTGTCAAATTCTTGTCTCAAGCCTTGAAATCTGGACTGGGAAAGGAAATCCGGGCACTCATTTTCTCGCCTAGACGGGCAAAAAATTCAAGCTCACCCAAGTGCTCATGCATAATCTGTTGTGCTAAAGAGATTCCTGGCCCAGGTGTGGCCAGAGTTCCTAGACTGTTGTCGGTGATCAAAACTACATATTTAGAATCTACTTCACTTATGTTGATTTCAACTAAACCTAAAAATCCTTTTTGCTGGCGCATTTGCACAGAAAGGTTATCAATGAATACCTGCAAAATATTTTTTATCGCCTGTGATAATAAATTTCTGTGTCCATTGATAGTGCAATCAGAATTAATTGAATTCAGTTTAATTTGAATTCCCTTTGAGCGAGTTTGTAAATCCATAATCTTGATAGCTCTCTCGATAACCTCTTTTAAAGAAATAGGTCCACGTGGATCTGCCTCAGGGGTTCTTGTAAATCCAAGAAGGTTTTGGACAATGTCACGACATCGACCTGCACCTTCCTCCATAAGCTCAATGTCTTCTAAAAAGGGACTGTCTTTTGGCAAGTCCGCTTTAATCAATTGTACAAAGGATAAAAGTCCGCCAAGCGGATTGTTAAGTTCATGAGCAATACTGCTGCCGATCACTCCAAGTTCGGCCATTCTGGCTGACTCAATAAGATGTTCTTCCATTTGTAGCTGTCTAGTAATGTCTCTATAGAGATTAACAAAAACGGGACTCTCTTTAGTACCAAACTGAATTGGCTGACTTGAGACTTCAAGGTGTTTCATTTTATCTTCATGACCATACTGCTGTTCAAGTCTAAAGCGCTCTCCTAACTTGCAGCCGGTACAAGGGCTTGAGCGATTGAATAAAACTTTGTAGCATTTTTGTCCACGAGCCAGAGTATCTGTGCTCGTGCCCATTTTATCTAAAAAACTTTGATTTACCTGCATCACTTCATAAGATTGATTTACAAGGCTCAGTGGCTCAGAGATAGAGTTAAAAGTGGCTTCCCATTGCTGTTTAAGGCCTTCAGTTTGTTCTAATTTCATAAGTCGATCTAAAGCTAGAGAAACAGCTTCAGCCACTCGGTGCAAAAAATCTGAATCACTTTTATTAAAAACATGATTCGATTCACGTAAGAAATAAATAGATCCGATATTTTCTTGTGCTCTAAATAAAGAAACCTGCAATAAGGCAAAACTTTGTTTGAGGATTTCATTTTGAGCAAAGTTTTGATCTTGAGGTTGAAAGAAAATTCTCACCCATTTTAAATCGAAAAGTCCACCGAGGACTTGTATCAGTCGATTCTCAAGCTCTCCTACCGAAGTGGATTGATGAATTGAAACAAGAGCTTCCCTAAGTGCTGAGAGCTTGCGGTTAGTTAAAAGCAGCTTTCGCTTAGATTCTTGTAGATATTTTTGCCTCTTTTCTACGCGGTCCTCAAGGTCAGAAGATAAATTTTTAAGTCGATCATTTTGCTCTTGCGTGAGTAGTTTAAGTTGCTCGTTTTGTTTTATATGAGCGACTTCGGCTAAGGCACTTTGAATTATGTTTTCTAATTGAGAGTCAGAGAAGTCTTCTAAAATATGATAAATGCTGTAATTTGAAGTAACATTCAGTAACTGGTCCGGTGTGGCCAGTTCACTTGTCACAATAAGCTGCCGTTCTGCTTTTTTATTTTTACTTAGCTGCAAAAAATTTAATAGGTCCTTAAAGGGAGCCAGTGCGAGAGGTAATACAATAACATCATAGGCTTGCTTTTCAAGTCGAGCTGAGGCCTCTTCCCAGTCTTTGGCAAAATCAGCACCAAAGGTGATTCTTTCTGGGTAAGGATGATTTATAATAAGAATACTAGATTTTAAAGCTGGCACTTCTCTTTTATCTCGCTTATGTGAGCCACTGTAAAGTCGGGAATCTGCTCTTTATTATGAGGTTTGTAATGGCTGTGTTCTCCATGCTTAACCCAGCAGGTTTGAGCTCCACATCTTTTGGCTAGTTCGATTTCTTGGTCCAGTCGATTGCCGATACTTAAGAGAGTTTCAGGTTTTATTTTTTCACTTAACAAGATGTCTCGTAGAGCATCATATTTAGATTTTTTGTTAATAAGGTCTACATAATAGATTCTTTTAAAATCGTTTTGAATTTTAAGTGCAGAGACTTTTTTCACCTGAGTTGTGATGTCACCACTGGTAACCAAATAAAGGCTGTACTTGGATTTGCAGTAATCAAGAAGTTCACGAGCGCCTGTTTGCAATGGCAAGTTGTCCGGTATCTCTCTTGAGTAAAAATTCATAAAACCCATTTTTGCATATTCGCTCGCCTTAACTGGATCTTTTGTCCACTGGTGAGCAATCGCATAAAATAAATTTTCTGTATAAATTTGTGGGTGTTGTTCGCGGTAATCCCAACAGCTTTGAAGATTCGTATCTAGACCGGCTTCAAGCATTTTTTTAAAAGAACTCTCAAGAGCGGGCTTTAACAAAGTTCCAGTAGTATCTAAAAGCGTATCGTCTAAATCAAATGCAATCGAACTAAAAGACAATGGGAACCTCAACTCAATAAAAGTTTTTTAAAAGCAGATTCAAATCGAGGCCAAATGGTATTTCGCTCCACTTTATCGGCGTTTTCTTCTATGCAGATCACGGGAGTTTGATGCACAAGCCAAGCGTATTCACCAAGGCTGCCTGGGGTCGGATAGCCGATAGTTTCTGATAAAGCATATCCACTGGATTGAGAAAAGAGCTCTGCGGCTGATTTGCCAGGGGCCCCTGTGTACACTATGCAAGGCTCCCAAGAGTGAAAATGCAATACCAGCTGTGGTTTTTTTGAAACAATCAAATTTATTAAAGACTGAGTTTCGGGCTCACTAGCGGCAAAGGGACCAGGATAATATCTTTTTTTAGAATGCTCGGCTGTCCAGTCAGGAGTGGGAAAATTGCGGTTCAAATCCACTCCTCTGCCATTGGTACGCTGATTATTTTTAAAACCATCTATGTTCCATGCGGGAACTAAAAGCCAGGGTTTTGAATCGAGTAATTTATTGTTAGCTTGAAGTTGTAAAAACCAGTTTAAAAGATCTTCTCCAAGCCAAAATCCCTCTGGTTCATCGCCATGCACACCACCAATGAAAAGAATAGGGCTCGTAGTTGCATTTGCGGGCTCGAAGCTATAAAGTTCAATCGGTGTACCTAGAGCAGAAACAGACCAATTGGGATTATGAACAATTTGTGCTGACATAGGATTAGGATAAGAATGATTCAGTCTTTTGTCGACGGGATTAAAGGAAAATATGGAAAAACATGAAAATGATTTTAATGCCATTATTCTTGCTGCTGGGCGTGGTACTCGTATGGCTTCGCCTTTGCCAAAAGTGCTTCATCCTGTAGCTGGAATACCAATGATTCACCATGTTCTTAAGGCTTGTGCAGAAGTGAACATAAATGAAGTTCGTATAGTGGTCGGTTATGGACAAAATCTCGTGCGTAAAGTGGTTGAGCCATTAGGTGCTGTTTGCTGCGAGCAGACTGAGCAAAAGGGGACAGCTGATGCTGTTCGGGCAGCAAAACCTGAAGACCTTCAAGGAACTGTTTTAATTCTCAATGGAGATCACCCTTTAATTGAAAGCCAAGATTTAAAAAACTTTATTTCTGAATTCAATGATATTCGAGCTGACTTAGGAGTGGTTACGGCTGAAGTCAAAAATCCAGCTGAGTTTGGGAGGATTGTCCGTCATAAGGGAGATCTGCATTCTATTGTAGAAGCTAAAGATGCTTCTGCAGATACTTTAAAAATTTGTGAGATTAATACGGGCATTTACTTAGTGAAGGCTGAAGTTTTAAACGAATTTTTGCCGCAAATTCAAAATCAAAATTCAAAAAGCGAATACTATCTTACTGATCTGGTCTCTTTATGCATCGAAAATCGCAAAAAAGTCATAGCTATTAAAGGTCACGCCAAAGTTTCTTTAGGTGTTAATAATCAAGCCGAACTTGCTAAAGCTACTAAGATGATGTTTAAGCGCAAAGCTCATAGTCTTATGGAGAGTGGAGTGGTGATTATTGACCCATCAAGAACTTATATTGAGAGTGATGTGAAGGTTGGTAAAGCCACAGTTATTTATCCTGGTGCTTACTTACGTGCAGGAACTCAAATCGGAGATTACTGTGTGATTGAGCCCAATGCTTTTATTTATAAATGTAGAATTGGAGATAGTGTACAAATCAGAGCTGGAAGCTATCTTGAAAACTCGGTTATTATGAGTAAGGCTACGATTGGACCTTATGCAAGATTGCGTCCTGAAACAGAAATCGGTGAAGAGGCTCATGTTGGCAACTTTGTAGAAATGAAGAAAGTTAAATTTGGTAGTAAATCAAAAGCAGGACATTTAACTTACTTAGGAGATGCCGAAGTTGGCGAAGAAACAAATATTGGCTGTGGGACGATCACCTGCAACTATGCAACAGATCATAAAAAATATAAAACTAAAATTGGTTCTCGTGTTTTTGTAGGCAGTGATTCGCAATTTGTTGCTCCAGTTGATGTTGGTGATGATGCTGTGATTGCTTCAGGTTCTACAATCACAGAAGATGTGCCGGCTAAATCCTTAGCTATCGCCAGAGGGCGACAAGTGAACAAAGAAAACTATCAAGTGAAAAAAGAGTCTTCAGACTCTAAGGAATAATTTATGTGTGGGATTGTTGGATATCTTGGACCTTTAAGTCCAAAAGATGTCATCATCAATGGGTTAAAAAAATTGGAATATCGAGGCTATGACAGTGCTGGAGTTTCAATTTTAGATAATGGACATTTTAAGCGTGTTCGCGCTTCTGGAAAACTTAAAGAACTAGAGCTCAAATTAGAGAAAGAAACTTTTAGCGGTCATTTAGGTGTCGGACATACTAGGTGGGCAACTCATGGGGCTCCTACTGAGAAGAATGCTCATCCACATCAAGTAAAAGGCATCAGCCTTGTTCATAATGGAATTATCGAAAACTATATGGAGATCAAAGAGCTTCTTTTAAGCCAGGGTGCTAAAATTGACTCTGAAACCGATTCTGAGCTTGTGGCTCATTTGATATCTCAAGAGGTGGAGTCCTCTAAAGATTTATTAACAGCAGTAAAAAATGTTTTACCAAAGCTTCGCGGTGCTTTCTCTATTGTGGTAATTTGGGAGAAGCAACCCGATGTGATGTTAGCATTTAAAGATGGCCCGCCACTTATTGTCGGCATCAGCGATGAACATTCAATTGTGGCTAGTGATATACAGGCCTTGTTATCGTATACCAAAAAATTTGTTTATCTAGAGGATCGAGAAATTGTTTACATTCATGGCAAAAAGACCGAGTTTCTCTCATCCGCAGGCAAGTCTTTAAAAAAAGAAGTTGTAGAAATTAATTGGGACGCTGAAATGATCGAAAAAAAAGGTTATCAGCATTTCATGCTCAAAGAAATTTATGAGCAACCTCGAGTTATCGCAGCAGCGATGAATCCTCATATCGATTTAGAAAGTATGAGCATTAAGTTAAAGAACTTAGGCTTTGGTGGCCGAGTTATTGAAAATCCATCAGCAGATGATCTGCAAAAAGATTTGCAAAAAACTCTAGAAGTTATCAAGCAATGCGAGCGAATTTTTATAGTTGCTTGTGGTACTAGTTATTACGCAGGATTGATGGGTAAATACTTATTTGAATCTTTAGCCAAAGTGCCTGTGGAAGTGGATGTAGCAAGTGAATTTCGCTATCGTCATCCAGTCATACCTAAAAACAGTTTATTTATAACGATCTCTCAGAGTGGGGAAACAGCTGACACACTTGCTGCAATCCGCTTGGCAAAATCACAAGGTGTCACGGCTCTTAGTATCTGCAATGTTAAGAACTCAAGCATTGATCGTGAAGCTCATGGTCACCTTTACATGAATGCTGGAGTTGAGATTGGAGTTGCAAGTACAAAGGCCTTTGTTGGCACTTTGACACTTCTAAATGTACTCGCCATCGCTTTTGCACGTGGTAAAAACACAATCACAGCGGCTCAAGAAAAGGGCATGATTCAATCTTTACTTGCTCTACCAAGCCAAATGGAAGTGGTTTTATCTTATGATAAATACTTTGCCGAAGCGGCTGAGCAGCTTAAGTCTTTTCGCGGATTTTTATATATGGGGCGAGGGGTAAGTTATCCAATCGCTCTTGAGGGAGCACTGAAATTAAAGGAACTAGCTTATCGTCATGCCGAAGGTTATGCCGCAGGTGAGATGAAGCATGGACCTTTGGCTCTTATTGA
>CAYMKD010000152.1:0-6356 GCA_964390435.1 uncultured Pseudobdellovibrionaceae bacterium
GTTGGTTCTTATTACCAAGCATATAAATTATCACCTCGCTCTAAAGAAGGTCGTCGTGCACTTTATCATGCGGCCTTTTTAAGTTACCAATTTCAAGATTACGATGGGGCAAATAGAAGATTTCAAGAGTTTATAAAAAAATATCCAACTTCAGGTTTAAGTCGCGATGCCAAGTGGCACTTATCTTGGCTAAAGTATTTGCGTGGTGATTACGATGGAGCTTACAAAAGTTTTGTACAAATTAAAAATCAAAAGCGAAGTCGTAGAAGAAGAGCCGCACTCCCAGATGATCGTCTGCAATACTGGATTGCTATGAGTTTATTAAAAAAGGGTGATAAAGATAAAGCCAGGCCTATTTTTCAGAAACTTTCACAAGACTCACTTTTGGGTTACTATTCAATTGTTTCTCAATTTCGTTTAAGGCAATTAGGGCCTGAAATTAAAAAAACAAACATAGCTCAACAAAAAGCTATCCCAAGTTTTATAGCTCGTTATCCACAGCAAGAAAGTAAAAATCCAGAAGTTGGAGCTATTCCCATAGAGGATGAATCAGAAGAAAGTTTAAAAATTTCTGAAACTGCAACCGAAGATGTAGGCGGAGAAGAAGATAGTGAAGAAGAGCTCACTGTTGATGCTGATGAAGAGGGCAGTGAAGATGTTGCTGCTGTTGAAGATAATGCAGCAGAAGAAGAAAAATCTATTAATTTTAAAAGTCCAATTTTGTTGCAGCGTTTTGAAAGAGCACAGTCACTTATGCAATTAGGGCTTTTTGATGCTGCCAGGTGGGAGCTTTATGAAATTGAGAAAAAAACTAGAAATCGTGAGCATTTAAAAAAACTCATTAGCGCTTATGAGTCTATCGAGGCTTATAATAGATCCGCATATATTGGACAAACTACATTTGGTTCTAAGCGTCGCTTAGGAATGGCTGAACAGAAGGCATTATGGGAGTCTACATATCCTAAGGCCTATGCTTCTTCCGTGGATGTTTATGCAGCAAAATTTTCGGTTCCGCGAGAGCTTATATGGGGAGTTATGCGAGCAGAAAGTAATTACAAACGTGATGCAATTTCTCCAGTGGGAGCCATGGGGTTGATGCAAGTGATGCCACAAACAGGGCAGCGTGTCTCTGAGCTATTGGGGGAAAAGAGCTTTGTGGCTCAGGACCTACTAACTGCAGATTCGGCAGTTCGCTACGGCAGTCGGTATTTGCAAAGGCTCATGGCAAAATTTGATAATAATGTACCGTTAGTGGCCGCAAGCTATAATGCAGGCCCTCACCGAGTTAAAGCTTGGTTAAGCTCATTTGGAATGCTCGATATGGATGAGTTTGTCGAGCATATACCTTTTGTTGAAACACGTAATTATGTTAAAAAAGTGGTTTCTAATTACTATATTTATGCGCAACTTTACAACACCAAAAAAGATGTGCTGTCTTATTTGCCTGATCCGATCAGTATCAGGTATACAGATCCCGTGCCAACGCGGGAAACATGGGAAGACATTTAATTATATACCGTCTATTTGAGGCTCTGTTTACACTTTTTGTCATTGCGACAATTCTGTTTCTTATATTGCGCCTACTTCCTGGTGGGCCATTTGATGATCAAATTAGTTTAAACCCAGTTGTTAAGCAAGAAATTGAAAAATCCTATGGCTTAAATGAGAACTTAATCACTCAGTATTTAATTTTTATTAAAAACATGGCTGTTTTTGATTTGGGTGAATCAATGTTCCAACCAGGAGTGCGTGTTGTTGATATAATTAAATCGACTATTTTTGTATCAGCTTGTTTGGGTTTTATGGCTCTTGTTAGTGCTTTGTTCTTTGGTGTTTGGCTTGGATTATGGTCTGTTTATAAAGGAGGTTGGGCTCATTGGCTTTATCTAGGAATTTCTTGGTTAGGTCTTTGCCTACCTCTTTTTTTACTTGGCCCTTTGTTAGTTCTATTTTTTAGTTTTTATATTCCAATTTTGCCAGCAGCTTTGCTTGAATCACCGTGGCATTATGTTTTGCCGGTTCTTACCTTAAGTTTAAGACCACTCTCCTTAGTGGCGCGAATTATACGTAGTGAGACACAAAAAGTTCTTCAAGCTGATTATACCAGAACAGCACGAGCTAAGGGTTTATCTAGAAAAAAAATTATTTTTAATCATGCGTTACGTGAAGCCCTTCTACCTACGATGGGGTTTTTAGGGCCAATGGCGGCAAGTTTATTAACAGGTACATTTATCGTTGAAACTATTTTTGCTATTCCTGGTCTTGGGGTTGAGTTTGTGAGAAGTGTTGCAGATCGTGATTACCCCGTGGTCATTAGTTTAAGTTTATTTTATGCAGTCATATTGGTATCAGTAAATTTATTATCAGACCTTCTTTTTCAGTGGCTTGATCCACGGGTGGATTTAAGTGCCAAGCTTGCAAACTAAAAGTCTTTATAATGAAATACTCATAGCCGAGAATGTGCCCAAAGCGCTGGTTAGGGCTTCTCAGATATTTTTGTGTTTAGTTGTGTTGCTGGCTGTTTTTGGTCCGTGGTTATGGCCCTTCTCATCTGGTGAATCAAAAATTGAAAATCTATTACTGTCTCCTCATTGGCCCCATATTATGGGAACAGATTCTTTAGGACGAGATCTCTTTGCGCGGATTTTAGTTGGGGCAAGAATTTCTCTTTTTGTAGGGATTGCCAGCACATTTATATCTTTAACGATTGGAATTGGTTTTGGTTGGATGTGTGCGTGGTTTGGTGGAAAAGTAGATTCATTTATTATGCGTGCTTTGGATGTTTACAGTTCTTTGCCTAATATTGTTGTAGTTATATTAATGAGTTTAATTTTGGATAAGGTATTTATAAATTTTAATTTTGTAGAGCGCTCATTAGTTGTTGTTCTTTTGTCCATTGCATTAACAAGCTGGGTTTCCACGGCTCGATTAAGTCGTACATTGTTTTTAAGAACAAGATCTTTACCGTACGTAGAGGCCTCTCAGGCTCTTGGCGGTACCAGTGGACATTTATTTAGATATCATATTTGGCCAGCATGTAGAGATGTTCTTTGGCTTTATGTGGGAGTGCAGTTGCCACATAATATTTTGTATGAGAGTTTTTTGAGTTTTCTCGGCATAGGACTTCAGCCGCCTCTAGCCAGCTGGGGAACTTTGGTTTTAGAAGGTTGGCAGGCAAATATGAGTTATCCCTATCTTTTGTGGGGGCCTGGAATCTTCTTATTTCTAACTCTCGTGAGTTTAAATGTACTTACAGAGACTCGTCGCAAAGATCTCTAGAAGGTTAAACAGCTTTCTTTCGTGCTAACTATAAATCGTATTCGGCCTAAATCCACATCTCTGGCATTGTATCTAGGAGTTTAATTACAACTGTCTAATTGCCATGTGGACCTGGCCTATGATAGTCCTCTAAAATTCGAACTTAAGAGGTTTAAATGGCATTACAGTGTGGAATCGTGGGTTTACCAAATGTGGGCAAAAGTACTTTATTTAATGCTTTAACGAGCGCTAAGGCTGAAGCAGCCAACTATCCTTTCTGTACTATTGATCCCAATGTTGGAGTGGTGACAGTTCCTGACCCTCGCCTAGAGAAAATCACTCAATTTATTAAGCCTCAAAGTGTGGTGCCAACAACAATAGAATTTGTGGATATTGCAGGCCTTGTCGCTGGGGCAAGTCAAGGTGAGGGATTAGGAAATCAGTTTTTAAGCCATATTCGTCAAACTGACGCCATTGTACATGTTGTACGCTGTTTTGATGATCCAAATATTATTCATGTATCGGGAAGTGTTGATCCAATTCGTGATATTGATGTGATTAATACCGAGTTGATGTTGGCAGATCTTGATAGCGTGGATAAGCGACTCAAAAAAGTAGAAAAGGCTGCCAAAAGTACAACAGATAAAAAGCTTAAACTTGAGTATGATGTTACAAAAAAACTCTACGACTGTTTAGAAAAAGGAATGCCAACTCGCTCACTAACTTTTGATGAAAATGAAGCTCTTATTGTTAGAGATTTTCACCTTTTAACAATGAAACCTATTTTATATGTTTGTAATGTTAATGAAGAGGATTTTAGCCGTGGGGGAAATGATTGGGTTAAATCTGTTCAGAAGCGAGCCGGAGAAGAAAATAATAAAGCCCTCATAATCAGCAGCGCTATGGAAGCTGAGATTGCACAGCTTCCACCAGAAGAGAGAAAAGAGTTTTTAAGCTCTTTAGGAGCGAGTGAGCCAGGTTTAAATCGTTTGATTATGGAAGCTTATAACCTTTTAGGCTTGCAGACTTACTTTACAGCAGGCGAGAAGGAAGTCAGAGCTTGGACTATTACTAAGGGCACAAAAGCTCCACAAGCTGCAGGAGTTATTCATACTGACTTTGAACACGGATTTATTCGTGCAGAAACTTATCATTGCGAAGATTTATTTAATTTAAAAACAGAACAAGCTGTTAAAGTTGCCGGCAAATATCGCCTTGAGGGCAAAGAGTATGTCGTAAAAGATGGCGATATTTTGTTCTTCCGTTTCAACGTGTAGGCCTTCGTATTTTTTATAAAAAAAATTCATAGTGGCTGTCTTAATTTTGTACTTAGGTAGGAATTATACTATTGATAGTGCTTTGTCGGGAGGCTCATCATGTTTCTTAAAAAGATACTTTTTGTTGTTTTACTTTTAGCTTCAATTCAATCTTGGGCTAATATTTATGTAAAAAACTGTGGATATTATGGGCCAGCTTCAGATAATTTAGTTTTATATATTGAAGCCGAATTAGATGCATTTGAGGTTGGTTATACTGTAGCTGAAGCTTATTTCAAGCTGCCCATAAAAGGTTGTGAAGAATTAAGTTTAAGAGCTAATGAGCTTTTTTGTGATGAAAGAGCTATTGGTCAGGTTAGCAATAGGTATTTTAATGTTTTAGATCATTTAGGTTTTAGTCAGTCAGTTAGACTTTTGGATTTATATCCTGAAGCCTATATAATTACAGGTGCTTGTAATGATAATTCTCTAAGGCTAATTATTAATTAAATTTATTAGCTGCACTTTCAAAACCATCAAATACAAAAGATTCAATGGCATCCCCAACTCGATTCATGAGTGAAGGGATTTCTGCCTCTTCAGAAGCATTAAATTTTTCAAGAACATAACTTGCCACATCCATATGGGGGTTTGTTGGTCGGCCAACACCAATCTTAAGTCTTGCATAAGCTGCTGTTCCCAATAATTCTGAGATATTGCGTATTCCATTATGACCACCATGTCCTCGGTCAAAATGAAAACGAAGTTTGCCAAACTCTTGATCTATGTCGTCTTGGATCACAAGTAAGTTGCTGATATCGACTTTATAATATTCCATAAGGGCTTGAACTGACTGACCTGATAAGTTCATGAAAGTAAGAGGCTTTACCAGTAGGACTTGCTTATCTTCTAAGCGAAACTTATTAATATGTGCTTTACTTTGTTCTTGCCAGGTCATGGCTTGTAGAGATGTGGCAAAGGCATCTAAGGCAATAAAGCCAACATTATGACGAGTCAGTGCATACTTAGCACCAGGATTGCCAAGACCTACAATCATCCACATTTTTTTAAATTACTTCTTTTCTGGAGCTTTAGCTGCAGCTTTTGCATCGGCAGCAGGCGCCGCAGCTCCACCAGCAGCAGGTGCCGCAGCTGCATCAGTAGCTGTAGCAGCAGTTGCAGCGGGAACAGCAGCCATTTCTTCCTCAGCCTCATTAACAACGCAAACTGTAATGTCACCTGAAGTAATTAACTCAGCTCCTGCAGGCATCTGTAAATCAGAAACGTGCATAGATTCGCCTAAGCCTAAAGCGCTTACATCAAGAACAATAGACTCTGGAATTTCTGTTGGTAAACACTCAATTTCAACTTTGTGGTTAACTTGGTTAAGAAGTCCACCCTCAGCTAAACCGGCAGGTTTACCTTCAAGTTTAATTTCAACAGAAACGCGAACGGCTTTTTTAAGATCAAGTGCAAAAAAGTCTACATGTAATGGTCGGCGTGTAAGAGGATGAACATCAATGTCTTTAACAAGTACAATGGTGTTATCTACAGCAGAATCTTTGCTTTTTAAGTTAAAGAGAGCATTCTCATAATTACGATTGTTGTAGCGAACAACACTACCTTCATCGATAAAAATAGAGGCTGGCTTTTTGTTACTTCCGTATACAATAGCTGGGATTTTGCGCTCGCGACGAGCTCGACGTGAGAAACCTTTTCCTGGTTCACGACTTTCAACATTTAGTTCAATTCTTTCGCCCTTCATAAACACCTACCTCAATCAAATAATGAGCTTACTGAGTCATTTCCGTAAATTCTTTTAATAGCTTCTGCGATTAAGGG
>CAYMKD010000153.1:0-6353 GCA_964390435.1 uncultured Pseudobdellovibrionaceae bacterium
AAATTGAATAGGCATTTTGGATTAAATCAACGTAATTACAATTGCGCAACCATGATTGCGTCTCATTACGAGACACTGTCTAGATAAAATCTAGACAAAAAGCCACTCATTTCAATGATTCTCTCTTATGAGGAAGTTGTTTTCTTCCGATACTTTTATCGAAAGGGGAATCTTATGAAGAAAGTAAATAATTTTTTTAAACGGCTCTGGAACGATGAATCTGCGCAAGGGATGACTGAGTATGTCCTTCTAGCCATCGTTGTTGTGAGTTTAATTATTATGTTTAGAGGACGAATTCAAGAAGCTATTGGCGGTCGTCTTGATAACTTAAGCGGCGGAATTAATAGTATTGATGTAGGTCAGTAATGACCACTGAACTCGTATTGTTACTTAGCCTATTTGCCTTCATTTTTATGGGGGCATTGGTGAATGGACCAAAGCAATCTTATTTGCAATCTGGTCCACGCTTAGGTGCGCGCGTTGAGCACCAGCTTGTTACTGGTTATGGCTTTGTACCACAAACTAGTGACCGTGTAGCTTGGGAAGCGGCTCCACGTTAAAAGTTAATTATTGAGGATGAGGGAATTTATTATGTCCACTTGGGAGACCAAATCTATTTTGGCATCTTTAATCCTAATTATTGGGGTTGCTGATGATTTGCGCTCAAGAAAAGTACATAATTCTCTAATTCTAATTTTTGCCGGAGTTTCCTTAATTTCAATTCCAATTTTAAGTTCATGGGCAGGTTATGCCGTAGCCGCAAGCTCTCTGCTCACAGCCGCTGTTCTCTCTTTACCTTTATTTATGTTTCGAATGCTCGGTGGCGGCGATGTAAAGTTATTTTTAGTTTTTAGCCTTCTTGTAAGTTGGCAAGCCGTGATTGCAACTCTTTTGCTGTCCATCTTATGGGGTGGCGTACTCGGTGTTATGCAAATTATTTTAAAGGGTCAGATAAAAGATTTACTATTAAATTGTTGGAGCCTTATCACGCGAAAATCTCGCTCTAGCGAGTTACAGCTGCATAAAATACCTTATACTGTGGCTTTACTATTTGGTTGGCTTAGTCACTTAACTTATGCTGGTCTTGGAAGGAGTTTTTTATGAAAACCCTTCAGACTCAATTTAAAATTTTAAAACTCAATCAAAAAGGACAGTTTTTAATTGAAGCTGTTTTACTTATGATTGTCATGGCAAGCTTAACCATTTTACTCACCTCAAAACTTCGTGAAATGGATTATGTAAAAAAATTAGTGGCTGGTCCTTGGCCTTATTTAGCTGGGGTTATTGAAAATGGTGTGTGGATGGCAAGCGATCAATCTCGCTCTCTTCATCCTAATCATAAAGATAGAAATGTTAGTTTCTTTGGAGATAGGCAATGAAGCTAAATCAAAGTGGCGTTATCTTACTTGATTTTATTTTTGCACTCATCTTGAGCATGGGAGTTATGTCTTTATTATACGCTATTTGTCTAACCTTAAGCATGGCAGAGGTCGCACAGTATATAGCTTTTGCTAGTAGTCGAGCCCACTCTGCAGCAAATTTAAATCAGGAATCTCAAGAAGCCGCTGCGCGCACTAAATATGAAGAGCTTATCTCAACCCCTGCTTTAAAAAGTATTTTTTCTGGCAGTTGGTTTTCTCTTTCAAAAACAAGTGAACTTGAAATTCGTGGCGGAGGCCCTTCAGGAGCTTCTTTTGATAGCGAGTATTCTAATAATGAAGGGGGTAGAGAAGTTCCTTTCCATGGCGTACGACTTAATTTTATAGCTCACGTTTTAAATATGAAGGTTCCTTTTTTAGGTCGTGCAACAGATGAAGATGATGGTTTTGCTACTAAAATCACCGGATTTATTATCAGAGAGCCCACTTTGGAAGAATGTTTGAATTTTATGCGTTCACGTCAAGCTGCTCTTCGCAATTTAGATGCTCGATTTACTAGCCTACTTATTAAAGATGATCAGTATGTAGCGATGGAGGATAACGGATGCTAAATCAGCGTGGTATGGCCGCCTTAGAAATAATCCCCATGCTAGCCATTTTTGTGGTTATGTTAACTTTTAGCTTGGGTTTTTTTGGAGCTATTCATACTGGTATTTTAAATTCCATTGCTTCTCGCAATTATGCCTTTGAAACATTTAGGCATCGTGCTGACTTAACTTACTTAAGAGATAATATCGCTGATGACAGTTTTAGAAAAAACTTTTATAAAGCTTCTCAGCTCCGTGTTCATGGAACTGTTACAGAAACCTCTAAAGATCTCGTGTTTAATGCAACTCAACGACCCATTCAATTTGGTCGAGAACCCTCAAGCGAAGGTTTGGATCGTCGCGTACATAATAACGAAATTATGAGTCTAAATTATGGCCAACGTTATTCAGGTCAGGGGGTCGACCCCATCTGGGTACGCACTCATTACGGTATTTGTTTAAACAGCATTTGCGGAAAAGATGTTGGCTTGCCAACTCAGTAGGAGCTAAAGGTTATGAACTCGAATGAAACAAGAACTTTATGGATTTCAATAGCTGCGGGGCTTTTTGCAACTTTTTTGCTCTATAGTTATTCTCAAGAAAAACAAGCTCAATTAACGAAAAAATTTGGCTCATCTAAACGAGTGGTCGTAGCAGCTAGAGACATTGCTGAAATGGAAACCATAGATGATACCATGCTAGATACGATTGAACGGCCTGTCGACTTTATTGAACCTAATGCGATGAATGATCCTGAGCTCGCTGTTGGAAAAGTCGCTGTCGCTCCCATGAAAAAGGGAGAGCAACTTTTATTAACAAAACTTTTAACTCCGGGTCCTGATACAGGTATTGCTTTGCAAGTTTCTCCAAATAAAAGAGCAGTAACTATTCCAGTAGATGAAGTTCGTGGAGTTGCTAAACTTATTAGGCCAGGAGATCGCATAGATATAACTGCAGCGGTTGATATTGGCAAAGGACTTAACCAGCGCCGTGAAGTTCAACTTATTATGCAAGATGTGGTTGTTTTAGCGACTGGCTTAAATGTTGTAAACAATATTCCACGTATATTTGAAATGGATGCTAATAGAAAAGATGTCAGTCAAATCACTCTGACTGGAGATACTAAATTTACAACTGTAACTGTTGAAGCTTCACCCAAAGAGGCACAAGACTTACTTTATATTTTATCAACTTCACCAGGAAATTTATTTTTAACACTTAGAAATCCAAATGATCGCAATATTGTTAAAATGCCAAGCTCTACTCAAGAGAGTGTGCTAGGTAAGCCCTCAACAGCATTTTCGAGCCCTCCACCAAGGGTGCCCACTACTATTTCTCCACCGCCTTCTGTGCCACAAAAAGCATCAAGGCCACAACCTGCTAAGCCAAGGGGAAAATTTATTCGTCAATAAAGGATTGTTTATGACTCGTTTAAAGTTTGCGTTTTTAAATACAGTGATTTTTTTAAGCTCTGCATACATGTGGAATACGCCAGCTTTTGCCCAACAAGAAGCCGCTCAGTTTGTAGATGCAAATAAAGAAGATCGCACATTACGCTACTTAAATTTAACTGTTGGCATAGAGCAAGATATAAAACTCACAGATCTTCCTGCAGATCTTCGCTTTAGCGGAGACTTTCGTAAGGTAGCTTCTGTAGGTTATGCTAAAGATATTAAAACCATTCGGTTTACAGGAAAAAAAGTTGGTGTTGCTACACTCACCATATTAAATAAAAAAGACAAGGTTGTCGCTGAATACAGAATTGATGTTAAGCAAAGCCAACTTGATAAGATTGTAAAAGAAATTAGAGATCTCGTTGGAGATATTGAAGGCATTCAAATTAAAATTGTTAACAACAAGGTTATTGTTGATGGCCTTATTCTTCTTCCCAAAGATATGAATCGCATTCATAGTGTTATTAGACAATATGAAGGGCAAGCACAAAGCCTTGTCTCTTTAAGTCCATTAGCACAAAAGAAAATAGCAGAGCTTATTGAGCGCGATATCAATAATCCTGAAATTCATATTAGAGCTGTTAATGACAAGTTCATTCTTGAAGGAATGGCCTCAAGCCAAGACGAAAAAGATCGCGCTGAAATCATCGCCAAAACATATGTGCCTGATGTTATAGTTGAATCTTCAGAAGCCGACGGTGTCGTTAAGAAACGTCGTCCAGCCAACGACGGCATTATTAACTTATTGAACATTAAACCAGGGGCGCCACCTCCGCCTAAAAAAATTATTAAGCTAGTTCTTCATTATGTTGAAATGCAAAAAGATTATACCAAAGGATTTCGCTTTCAATGGACACCAAACCTAAAAGATGGTTCGCAAATTAATTTTAAATCAGACTCTCGCTCACCAGGTGGCATTGTTTCAAGTATTACTGGAACTATTGACAATCTTTTACCAAAACTAAATTGGGCTAAACAACACGGTCATGCTCGAATTTTGCAAGCTACTAGCCTCATCGTTCAAGAAGGTAAAAAGGGAGATTTAAAATCTGTTTCTAATATTCCTTATCAGGTTATTAGTAAAGATGGTCTTCCCTCAACAAACTTTGCAGAAGTGGGCGTAAAAACCTCTATTACACCAACGATTCTTGGTGATCGATCTGATAGCGTTAATTTAGAAATGGATTTTGGACTCTCAAGTTTAATTGGTCTTTCAGATGCTGGCCCTCTTACATCTCAGAGCCAAGTAACTACCTCAATTGTGGTCAGAAGTGGACAAAGTGCTGCTGTGGGTGGGTTAATTTCAAATTCAAGTAATACGGGGTACAATAAACTACCTAAAAATTCTGCCGAAAACCCACTGTTTAGTTTATACGCTTCAAAAGACTTCCAAAGACAGCAGAGTCAGTTCGTTGTTTTTGTAACTCCTATTATTCAGAGCTCTGCGAGTGCCGGAGCCGAAAAAATTAAAAAGAAATTCCGCTTGCGAGATTAAAAACACAGACATTTGTCCAGCGTGCACTTATACCCACTAAAATCGAATTTATGACCTAAGATGGGTCATAAAGATACAGTTTCTGCCGATAAGTTTATGTGGGGGTTTAAGCTTTGGCAGTTCATCCAAGTTGTCATTTAATAGCAGTTGTTGGCGGCAAAGGCGGCGTAGGCAAAAGTGTTTTTGCTGCAAATTTAGCTTTTGCTTTTTCTCAAGAATTGCGAGCTCAAACACTTCTTATAGATGCTGATAGCAAGAGTTGTGGGGACCAAAATGTCATAACAGGTTTGAGACCTGTTAAAACTCTTTCTGAATTGGCTCAATATACTGGAACTATAAGTCCACAAAGTCTTCCTACCTTAGTTGCACAACATCCAAATGGCGTCAGCTACTTAGCGGCAGTCCGTGGTCCCGATGAGGTTTTGCTTGCTGATCCTGAGTTGGTCAAAAAACAAATTGAAAGCTTTAGTCGCATTTTTAAATTTATTATTTTAGATATTGGCTCTGATTTAACTTCTCTGCAAATGTCTTTGCTTGATGAGGTTAGCAGCATTCTTATTGTGACAACTCCAGAAGTGCTTGTTGTTAATCAAACACTTCGGCTTATTAATGATTTACAAACAGCCACAATTCCTTTTGATCTTATGCAGCTTGTGATTAACAAGGCAAGCAATACGGGAATTGCAACTTCGGCTATTTCACAAACTCTTAGAATTCAACCTCTAGGAATGATTCCACAAGATGATGTAACAGCCGTAGGCTCACTGCAAAGATCCTCCCCCTTTGTTATCAGTCAAGCACGAACCCCGATTGCAGCTGCACATCACGATATTGTTAGAAAACTTGCTGGCGGAATTCTTCAAAAAAATAAAGCCATGATTCGTCCAAAGGCAAAAAAAATAGAGACTTCAGTCGCCCCTAGTTCTGATGTGGGCTCAAAACACACAGAGCTTGATACTCGCACCCTACTAAAATTGAAAACTCATACTGAGCTCATTAAAGCTATGGATTTAAAGAAGGGGATTACCGACACTCAAGGTGATCCTGCAAAAGAAAAAGCCTTACGTAGCAAAACTCAGCAAGTTATTACAAGCATTGTTGATCGCGAGTCTTCGGGTCTTGCAAGAGAAGATCGTGGTCGCATCATTAAAGAAGTTTTAGACGAAGCTTTAGGGCTTGGCCCCCTTGAAGACCTACTTGCTGATCAAAGAGTAACTGAAATTATGGTTAACGGACATGCTCATATTTTTGTAGAGCGTGAGGGACGAGTCAGCTTAAGTCCGGTTACTTTTACTTCTAATCTGCATCTTAGAAATGTTATTGAGCGCATTGTAACTCCGCTTGGCAGACGAATTGACGAAAAAACTCCTTATGTTGATGCCAGATTAAAAGATGGCAGTCGTGTCAATGCAATTATTGAACCTCTTTCAATTGATGG
>CAYMKD010000154.1:0-6345 GCA_964390435.1 uncultured Pseudobdellovibrionaceae bacterium
TGCTCTTAGTCGACGACTAAAATCTGTCCAACTTATATACGGGGCTAGAAGGAAGGCACCTTGACAAACTTTTTCATCCAATGCCACTAGACGTATGTCGGGGACCACACTTTGCTATCGTAGGTTGATTGCATCTCGTACAAACTCCCAAAAGCCCTGAAGCAGGCTCTTTCCGTTCTCCATTTACCATCGCGAATTTCACTTCAATCTCCCCAATAAACGGGACAAGGAATAGCATTTCGACTTGCACAGTTCATCAACAACTTGCGTCACTGAGGGCATGGACGATTTCTAACCGCTAGATCAGCCAATGACTGCTCAACGGAGAAGTGTTATTCATCTCTCCATGCAACAGCTCAAACGAAAGACTCGGCGACTCGTCGTCCGTCCTCTTGAATTAAAAGACTATGCGGCTTGGAAAGAAGCCAACTTAAAGATGAGTAAGCCCAAAAACACTTGGGATCTTGGCGCACGTTTACCGGATGCTCTCAAAAAGTCAGACTACAAGAGCATTCTTCGAGCCCAAGCTGAGAAACGGAAGCGGGACTATTTTTATGATTTGGCGGTATTCAATAAAAAAGGTGAACTGATTGGTGGCGTATCGCTCATGGAAGTGTCACGGGCAATTTCTCAAACCTGTTTTCTCGGGTACAGAATTTTCAACAGTCATTGGGGACAAGGATACGCGCGGGAAGCGGTCAAAGCGATCATCGACATTGGTTTTCAAGATTTGAAACTTCATCGTATTGAAGCCGGAATAGAGCCCAATAATAAACGATCATTGAAACTCGCGAAGTCTCTCAAAATGCGTCGTGAAGGAGTTAAAAAGCGAGCTTTGTTTCTCCGCAATAAATGGGTTGATCTCGTTATGTACACTCTTACCTGCGAAGATGTTGGGCGTAAGTTCGATACCAAAGGTCTTGTGTCAAAAAGAAGGATGTAGCCCAATGAATCCAAACTCTCCGTTAACAGTTTATGGAATGATCGGCCCGATGAGAATCTATTATTTTGAAGTCTCGGCAGAAGAGAGCGTATAAACATTACAGACAGACTCCCCTCATGAACGGGCTTTGTGCTAAGACTCATCGATGCACAAAACTGTCCTAATCCCACTATTTGCATTATTTCTCTGCAATTTTGCCGTGGCCGATGATCTGTCAGATTTTTTGAGCGCCGGACACGATGCTGCCATTCAGCTTCCTCCTCAAAATTGGGCAGAAACTGAATCCAACTTTTTCAAATTTTTAGATAAACAAATTGAAGGTAAGCGCGTCGTCTTTTTGGGTGAGGCTGCTCATTGGGTGAGTGAAAAGTACGATTATCGATTGATCCTTCTGAAGTATCTTGTCAGTAAAGGTTTTAGAAACGTTGGAATGGAAATGGGTCTTTCCGACGGCGCACGAATCGATCATTTTCTGCAAACTGGCGATGCGTCCAATTTGAACCAGGTTGCTTTATATGGGTATCGCGGTGCTTTTATCAGACCCAGACTTTCCATTAAAAGCTGCGGAGCTGACGATAAGACGAATCCTGAATTCTCTCGCCGATTTGGAATTGAAGAAAGAAACTTCTACTCGAGTCTCTACCAAATTGGGGTTAAGAGTGGGTTAAAAGGAAAGGTTCGCCATTTTGGATTCGACATCGATACTGTTCCAGGCGGCGGCTACGAAGATATCCTGCGGATTCTGGACGGCTTAAAAGCTTTAAAATTGAATAACGTTCGCAAAGCACTCGAACTCGTCGAGAACGAAACGCTGGAAGCAGAAGGCTCAAGGCTTGAAAAGGCATTGAATCTGGTCGATAGCTACAAAAATCAGCTTGTAGCTGAATTGGGAGCGATTCAATTCGCAAAACTACGAGCGAATCTCGTGACACTTACATCGAGCTTCAAATTTTTGGCCATACTTGCAACCAAGCCCTGCGACCAAACACAAATTCCTGATTGGACAAAAAACCTCATGGTCGCAATGGCCGAACGTGAAAAGGTCATGTTTCAGAATTTTAAAACCAAGTTACAAGAGTTAGATTCCGATGAAAAAATCGTTCTCATGGGCCACAATTTTCACCTCAGCAAAGACCCTTCTTCGCTCTGGTTCACCTCAGCGGATGTTCCCGTTCAATACGCTCCTCCAATGTGGCCTTCCATTGGGCAATTCGTTTCTCGCGATCTTTCATTATCGACGTTTTCGATTTGGATGATTCACAACAAGGGAACACAGTCGAATATCAACTGTCCGACCGTGAGCTGCCCAGTCGAAGCAAAGCCAGGATACTTGGGAGATACACTCAGCAATTTGGGCCAAGTCTTCGCGCTACCACTTTTTGCTATGCCTGCTGACAAGCTGGGCTACCTAGATCAGCGTCTTAATTTTGGAGTCAATGGGGGCACTTACAGTGGAAACATTCATAGAAATGCAGATATGATCTTCTTTGTAAATGAGGTGACTGGGCTACGAGAAAATCCTAGAGAGAAATAACCCTCCAAAGAAATGTAACGATAGTAAATGAAATAAAATCTACCGCAGCGTCCCTATGGCATAGTTTACCACAATAGTTTTTGTAAAAAATTTCAAAACTCTATCTAAGAAAAATTATCCTTAATAATCTGTAAAAAAATTATGTTAAGCAACTCTCTTACGAAAAACTAATTTGTTAGAATGAGGCTCTTAATGAAAAATTTTAATTCTTTGATCATTTGTATTTTGCTATCCCTGACTTCACAAGTATGGGCCAAACCAAATTCAGATGTAACTTTGGAAGATTTTTTTAAAATCGAAGGTATATACTCTCTAGAAACTAAATATAACTTTCCATTAAAAGATGGAACCATTGGAAGTGAAAAATCAGATTTAGATAAATTGATTATATACTACTCTACTACAACTAACGAAATATCTGGAGCTATAACTAATTCTAAACTAGCTCAACCTCTCATCTATTTTTCAAAACTAACAGCATATTACAGTGATAGTAATCACCCAAGCGAAATCATCTTAGAGGGCATTGGTGAAGGCAATGGAAAGAAACTCATTATTCGTTAATTACTAAGTAAAAATATTTAAACATGTGAAGTTTCTTTTCAAACCAATTTCACTTACTTGCTAAGATGCTTTATTTAAACTTTTTTTTGTTGGTTGTGCATAAGGCAATATAATTGTAAAAGTTGTGCCTTTTGCTAGCTCAGAATCAACTTCGATTTTTCCGCCGTATAGCTCGATCATTCTCTTTGCAAATGAAAGCCCTAGGCCCGCTCCATAGTTTGTAATATCGCCAACCTTAGTTGTATATTGAGGTTTAAAAATCTTTGTTAAGTTCTCTTTTTTTATTCCTCGGCCATTATCAGTAATAGATATAATAACTTTTGAGCCAACTTTTTTGCTTTTAAAAAAAATGTATCTTTCTTTTTTAGTTTCCAACTCTTCTACAGCATTGTTTACTAAATTACTTAATACCTGCTGAAGATGAGAGGGGTTCATTCTAACCCAAGATTCTTCATCCGTTTTAATTTGTATATACTCTCTGATTTTTTTATCTTTTTTGACTTCTACTTGCTCTATAACTTTTGACACACATAATGACACCTTACTTATACGCTCATCAGAATTCTGACTTGTTTTTGTAGAGTTTAATATATCAGAAATAACATTTAATATTTCGCTATGAGATTTTTTGATCTTTTCAACCGGAGTGGATTTAGGCAATAGGTTTTCAACCAAATAGGTGTTGCCAACAGCAATAGTAAGTGGGTTTTTTAAATTGTGAACAATTTCAGCTGTTCGTATTCCTACTTCAGCTAAATGTTTTAATTTTAAGGCTTGCTCTTCAGCCTCAATCTGCTCAGTTATATCTTGAGAAACTATAATAATGCTGCTCACGTTTCCCTCTTGATCAAATAATGGCACCTTATCTGTTCTAGCCCATCTTGCAGCACCTTCTGCAATCATAACTCTTTCCATTCGACCAATAATTGGTTTTTTTGTTCTTATAATTTCTAAATCATCTTTATAAAAGAAATCTGCTGACTCGCCAAAAATATCTACACAGTTCTTACCTTCAATATCTTTCACAGCCATATTTAATGATTTTGCGGATGTTTGATTAATCTTAATAATATTATTATTAAGATCCTTTAAAATCACTGCCATCGACAGCGAGTTAAAAATATTCTCTAACATTTCATATTGCTGAATATCAGATAGACTCATTCACTCCCCGCGCCTCTAACTATCGAAGACAAAATGCGAGTGCTCAATGCTGAAAAAGGAAATTTAATTTTTCGATCAACTTGACTAGACTTTAATATGAACGCCTTCAAGTTCTAAGAGTTTTCTCTTAACTTTAAGCCCAGCTGCAAAGCCAGTTAAACACCCTGAAGAGCCTAAAACTCTATGGCATGGAATAATTATTCCAATGGGATTTTTACCGTTGGCGGCGCCCACGGCTCGTTGCGCTTTCGGTCGTCCCAGTCTTTTAGCTTGTTCACCATAACTGATGTATTTGCCGTAAGGAATATTTAATAGTTCACTCCACACACTTTTTTGAAAATCAGTTCCTTGAGTATCTAGTGGAAGATCAAAAAATTTTCTTTTACCAGCAAAGTATTCTTTGAGTTGATCTTGGGCTTTAACTAAAATTGGATGTTGTCCTTTTTTATCTTGCTGATAAAAATTTTCGTCACTTTTTTGAAAGTCATCTCCCCACGTTAAAGAAATCAGGGCAGTATCGTCAGCCACAAGAGTGATTCTACCTACAGGAGAACTCATGCTTTTATAGTAATAAGTCTTTGATTCTTTTGTAAGAGATTTGCGATTCGGTTTCTTTTGTATAACTTGCTGGCTTTGTATGCGCTTCATAAGTTTAAATCTCCTATTTATAGGGATCGTTGATTTGCAACATAAGTGATTTACTATAAATAAACCAGCATTTTCAGACATAATGCGACTAATTTAATAGACAATAATCGTCTTAATCACATAAAATTTCGTAAAATAAATTTTATTTAAAGGATTCGTAAAAATGACTAGATACATTATTTTTTTTTCGCTTTGGTGTAATGTTTCTCATGCACAAATGCATACACCAAGAGTTCATAAAGTAACCCAATCTAAAGAATTAAAACTAATATCTGCTACACAATCCATAGATACAAAACCACAAGTTACAATCAAGACAACAAATAATTATCGTATTATTAAAGCCAATGGAATTCCCAGCCATTCAGTTGGTAGCTTTCCAAATGCGGCTAATCCAAATGAAATTTCTGAGCAAAGCTACAGTTATCAAATTCCATTAAGCCCTACTGTATCTGAGAAAAAAACACCTTTAGAAATGTCGCAAAATTTCGGCATTGCCGTTAATGGTGTGCCGTTTGATCCAGCCGCCGATGAATGGTATATGGGTGAACGCGGCTCCTGGCGCTACGAAGCACTCTCTGGTGCGATTGAGCTTGGCGTAGATGAAAACCATGCCCACGTTCAACCAAACGGAGCCTATCATTATCACGGTTTGCCAACCAAACTTTTAAACCAACTCAATGTTAAAGAAGGCAGTCCCTCTCCGATTATTGGCTGGGCTGCAGATGGATTTCCAATTTATGCATTGTACGATAACCAAGGCCAAGAGGTTAAATCAAGTTATCGATTAAAAAAAGGCACGCGTCCAAGTACAGATAATCAACCTGGTGGCAAATATGACGGGACTTTTGTTGATGACTATGAATTTGTTAGTGACTTAAGCCCACTAGATGAATGCAATGGCATGATGATTAATGGAACATATGCTTATTTTTTAACAAGATCTTATCCGGTAATTCCTCGCTGTTTTGCAGGTACGGCTGATCAAAGTTTTCAAAAAAAGCCTAGCAGAGGACGCAATCATAATCATGGCAAAAGGAGAAGCCATACTCACCCACCAATGCCGCCCCCTGGCGGTGGAGGCCCACCCCCACCAAGAAGATAAATTTGTTTAATATTAATATCAAATTTAATGTCGCGCTCGCTGTTGCGCTCTTTGCGCAATTGGCAATGCAGCACCAGATAGCACGGCAACAACTAAACCCACTAATAAAGACATCCATAAAAGAGAGCCATCTGCCGCATATCCAAACATCCACGGCGAAAGAAAGAGCCAAACTCCAGCAATCATATTCGTCCACTCTTCCCATGGCTTAATATCCTGAAGAGCCAGTAATGCTGAAGCAAAAATAACAGCTCCAACTATCCAAAAATTCCACATCGTTCTTGCTACGATTACATCAGGTAAATTGTAACTCATTACCCAGGGCCTGATAAATACCCACGCACCTAATACGAGATTTACCCAGTTTTCCCATTTTGCAGTTTTAGC
>CAYMKD010000155.1:0-3933 GCA_964390435.1 uncultured Pseudobdellovibrionaceae bacterium
GGCCCAGCATCCTGGATACTGTTGCTCCTGTAGTTTTTTCCTACTGGTTACACATATGTAACCACTTTGTTTACAAATTCCTGGTTATTTTGTATGACTCACCTTATTAAAAATCCCATATCTGAAAATAAATTCAGAGTTTTAAAGGAGAGACTTTATGGATAGCGGATTTGTAAGAAACATATTAGGGTTTACGGTTGCGGGTATTTTAGTAACAAGCTCCGCTTTTGGCGCTTCTTTTTACAAAAGCACCTATAAAAGAGATTGTCGTTACTCACATCCCCTGGATACTTATGATGGATGTGCTCCACACACTTACGCGGGTGAACAGGCATATGCATGTGCAGAACTAGAGGCTCTTTTAGCTTGCGAAGATGCCGACAACTCAGACTGTCTGGTTGTGGGGGCTTCTTATAAAACCATTATTAGTACTGAATTCCCTGGCTACAAAGCGTGTGAAGTAAAAGTAACAGTTCATGGGTATACAAAAAATTAATTTAAAGGAGTTCTTATGAAAAATTTGATTTTATGCTTTTTATTTTTTCCGACTTTAGGAATGGCTGCCAAACAAAACATTCCCAATGATGTTGTTTATGTGAGTTCTGAATTCTATGAGTACAATCTTAGTTCTTCATCAAGATGCGAAATTGTGCAAGTGGTTAGTGAGTGGGCGCGCCTTGGTAGGGATGGTTTCACGCGTCCCAACTATTTCTCTTTAAAATGCCAAACCGTTTATTTTAATTGGTCTGCTGAGTCTAGTGGTGGTTTGTTTGAGGACAGCAAATACCGAGCGACAGTTGAAATTTATTGTAAAGAACGTGATCTCTACGATCAAAGCATCATTAGCTTAGCAGATTCTTGCATGGCTGATCCTAGAGAGGAGTGCTTTAGCCCGCAAATAAAAGCTGAGATTAAAGCCATTAAGCCAACCGTCTTTTTAGATATTAACAAACCAAACGTTTGTAATTAACTGATGCAAACAACTCACACCCATTCTCAAACAAAACCCGAGCCTTTTGCACTTCAGGTGCTAAAGGCCGAGTATTTAGAAAGGGTGAGAAAGAATCCTCAGTACTCTTTAAGATCTTTCGCAAAAAATTTAGGGGTCAGCCATTCGCTTTTATCTTTAGTGCTCAACGGGCAGAGAAAAATCTCTCGCTCTTTTATGCAAAAGATCTGTGAGAAATTAAATCTTACAACGAGCAAACAAAAAATGCTGCTTCAAGAGTTAAACGGCATCGGCGCCGAAGTTGCTTCGCAAAGCGAGATGCATAAATTAAGTTTAGAGCAGTTTGCCCTTATTTCAGAGTGGCAGCATTACGCCATTTTAAGTTTACTCGAAATTCCGGACACCAAATTTGATCCGGTTTTTATTGGCCAGCGCTTGGGGATTAACCCAATGTTGGCTAAAGTTTCAATGCAGAGGCTATATCGTCTAGGCTATATAGAAAAAACAAATGGCAAGTGGAAACAAAAGACGAACCCTATTATTGTTGAAAACATCAACTCCACTCTTTCGAGCAAAAAGTTTCAACGTCAGTTATTAAAAAAGGCGGCCGAATCTTTAGAACTTGACCCGGTTGAAGTGCGCGAGCTCTCCTCGATGACTTTTGCTTTTGATCCAAAACATTTACCCTATGCTCATAAGCGTATTAAAGATTTTCGCCGGCAGCTTTGCAAAGAGCTTGAAGAGTTTGGAAAACCTCAAGAAGTTTATAATTTAACCGTACAGCTTTGTCCTGTTTCCCGAAGGAGAAAAAAATGAAATTACATCTATCAACGGTCTTAAGTCTTTTATTTATTTTTTCTTTTAATAACTTTTCACAGGCTGGAAATGAGGGCGCCTATGGCGGGGATACTTACGCATTAGAATTTATTTCTCTTGGTGGGAAGATCGCTAAAGCCTTGAACAATGCCGAGGCCTCCTTGCTTAGCAAGTGGGGACTTTCCACTAGCAAGTTTAAAGAAGCTGTAAATTCGGTGCGTGTAGTTTCTGCTGAGGGTAGCGAAGTTGTTCTTAATGGGGCTGAAGTCGATGCCATTAACTATCCCGATCGAAATGAAATTTTAATGAATCGCACTCGATGGAGAGAAGGAAACTTAAAATCTCGTCTTAAAATTGTGCTACATGAATATTTTGGAATATTAAACATTGAACGCAATTCCTATGAGGCGAGCCTAGAGTTTGCCCCCTTTATAGGTGCACTTGCAAAAAATTTAGCTAAAAATAGCTCTTCTGAAATCAATCTTTTTTATGGTCGTTGTTTGGCTGTTCCTTCTTTGTCAGAAACTGGATCTATGTGTGATGCAAACTCCGAAAAAGTGCAAAAAGCCGAGGCGTGCGCAAAATTTTCTGCAGAAGGCAAATGTCGTCTTGAAAAAAATAATTGCGAATTGATTTCTTTGGATTACGAAGTCGTTATTAGCACAGTTCAAATTGGACTTCGCTATTGTGAGGTCACCGCGATAATAAAATAGCTTTACTCTCGCACTCTTTGTATTTTCGCACCTAGAGATTGAAGTTTGCCTTCAAGATTTTCATAACCACGATCTAAATGATAAATACGGCTCACAGCTGTTTCGCCTTTTGCGACAAGGCCCGCAAGCACAAGCGAAGCACTGGCCCGTAGATCGGTTGCCATCACCGGAGCTGCGGTTAAGCCTTGAGGTTTTCCTCTGATAACGGCAACTCTCGTTTTCGGAGTAATGTCTGCTCCAAGGCGCACCAGCTCTTGCACGTGCATAAAGCGATTTTCAAAAACCGTTTCTGTGACCACACTGGTTCCTTCGGCTATCGTCATCAGCGCCATATACTGAGCTTGTAAATCTGTAGGGAAAAGTGGGTAGGGATTGGTGGTGATATCTATGCCCCTCCAGCGAGAAAGCCTGCGAACAGTGCAAGTGTTTTCTGACACATCGATTTTAAAACCACTTTCACGCATTTTGATAATTAAGGAGTCTATCCATGCCGGATTGCAGTTCGTGACCGTGACTTCTCCGCCGGTGATGGCGCCAGCGATTAAAAGAGTTCCTGCTTCAATACGATCAGCCATAATCGCGTGCTCTGAGGGCCTAAGCTTTTCGACCCCTTCGATTTTAATAATACTAGTGCCGTGTCCTTGAATGCGCGCCCCCATTTTGATGAGGTATTCAGCCAAATCAACAATCTCAGGTTCTTTGGCCGCATTTTCTAAAATGGTCGTGCCTTCAGCAAGGCTTGCCGCCATCAGCAAATTTTCGGTTCCGCCAACCGTTGAAGTTTCAAATAAAATATTAGCACCTTTTAATTTTTTGGCGCGCGCGCGCACATAACCTTCTTGCAAAATAATCTCAGCGCCAAGTTGCCTCATTCCATCTAAATGCAAATCAATGGGACGAGTGCCGATGGCACAACCACCAGGAAGAGAAACAACTGCTTCGCCGTATTTTGCAAGCAAGGGACCTAAACATAAAATACTGGCGCGCATTTTACGAACAATGTCGTAATTGGCCTCAAGAGAAGCGGGCTTTTTAACATTTATTTTAAGACAATCATTTTGCCAATCGGAGGTGCAACCAAGTGCCTGCAAAAGTTCATTCGTTGATTCAATGTCTTTTAGCCGGGGCACATTGGTAAATGTATGGGTGCCTTCCGCAAGTAAAGTTGAAAACAAAATAGGAAGGGAGGCGTTTTTTGCCCCACTAGTTTGAACTACGCCGTTAAGCTGCTCGCCACCTTTGACTATAATTTTATCCATAGCTTTTAGATTAATACTGCCTTAACTATTTTGGCAACGAATATAGCGGTCTCTTTGGGCCAGATCTTGTCCCACAGAAATTGTGCTTTTAGGAAAATGTTTTTTAAAAACTTCTATAGCGGAAACAGCCTGTTTGGCACCTATTTCAAATAGACACAATCCCTCTGGTAAAATAAGACTTACACATTTTTGTGAC
>CAYMKD010000155.1:3943-6342 GCA_964390435.1 uncultured Pseudobdellovibrionaceae bacterium
ATCTTGATCTGCAAATAAGGCTGTGCTTGGCTCAAATTTTATCACAGCAGAGTCTATGTCTTTGTCGTCTTTTGCAATATAAGGAGGATTGGCAATGATAATATCAAATTGATTTAAGCCTTGAACCTGCAATTCAGAAACAAAGTTTTGAGACTCTATATCAAGACAAATCACTTCGGCTTGATTTTGAAGTGATAACTTTTGCGTGTTTTGTGAGGCTACTTCACAAGCTCCTTGAGAAAAATCCACAAGGGTTACCTGCGAGTTTGGTAGGTTTTTAGCTAGGCTTAGCCCCAAACAGCCACTTCCACAACCTAAATCTAAAATCTTCGGCTCTGTTTTATTTTGTAGTTTTTGTTTTGCAAATTGAATTGCCTCTTCCACTAAAGACTCTGAATCCGGGCGAGGAATAAGCACTTGTTTGTTAACTATAAAACTTTGGTCATAAAAATCTTTGTGGCCTAGAATGTAGGCAACCGGCTCGCCTTCTCCTCGCCTGCGCACAAGCTCACGACAAAGATTCAACTGCTCTTCATTAAGAGTTTGATCAAACTTTAAATACAAATCTAATCGCTGCCACTGAAGTGCATGTGCTAAAAGCAACTCAGCATCCAGTCTTGCTGTTTCAAATTTTTTTTGCTTAAAAAATAAGGTTGTTTTATCTAAAACATCTTTGAGCTTCATTTAAGAGACTGCTTTTTGTTGATTTTTAAGAGCCTCGGCTTGGTAGTGTGCAATGAGTGGATCAACTAATATATTTACATCCCCGCTTAAAAATTCATCTATTTGATGAACCGTAAGACCAATGCGATGATCCGTGATTCTACTCTGCGGAAAATTATAAGTACGAACTCTCTCAGAGCGATCTCCTGTACCAATTTGTGAGAGCCTCGCATCTGAAGCTTCTTTTCTAGCTTTTTCATCTTCAAGCGCTTGCAGTTTTGCATAGAGAATTCTCATGGCGAGTTCTTTATTGGTAAGCTGTGATTTTTCTTGTTGGCAAAACACCAGGATTCCTGTTGGCAAGTGAGTCACTCGTACGGCAGAGTCCGTGGTGTTTACAGACTGTCCACCACTACCTTGAGATCTTGTCACATCGATTCTTAAATCTTTTGGATCAATTTTAACTTGAACTTCTTCAACCTCTGGAATCACCGCCACAGTCACCGTGGATGTGTGAATACGCCCCGCAGCTTCTGTCTTAGGAACTCTTTGAACTCGGTGCACTCCGCTTTCATGTTTTAGTTTGCTAAAAACTTTATCTCCCGAAATGCTGGCAATGACCTCTTTGAATCCACCCATATTGCCTGGCGAAGTTGAAATAAGCTGAACTCGCCAGCCTTGTTTGCCTGCATAATAAGAATAGGCTCTAAAAAGCTCTTCAGCAAAAAGACTGGCCTCATCCCCACCAGCTCCAGCACGAATTTCTAAAATAATATTTTTATCGTCATTAGGATCTTTTGGCAGAAGAAGTATCTTTAGCTCTTCTTCTAAAATACTTTGTGACTCTTCTAAAGATTTAATCTCTTCTTTAGCCATCTCTCTGAGTTCAGCATCACTTTCTTGTTCTAAAAGCTCTTTGCTGGATTTTAAATCGGCGGCGTTTTTTTTGTATTTGCGATAACCAAAGACAACCTTTTCCAGATCCGCGAGCTCTTTCATAAGAGAGCGAAACTGTGTTTGGTTCGAAGCGATATCCGGCCTCTGCAGCTGGAGGTTAACTTCCTCGTAGCGCGATTCAACTTCATTCAGTTTATTGAAAATGCTCACTTTTTAGAATATTTTTTGCGGAAGCGGTCGATGCGCCCCTCAGTATCCATCACACGCTGTTTGCCTGTGAAAAATGGATGTGATGCGCTTGAAATCTCAACCTTAATAAGAGGATAGGTCTTCCCATCTTCCCACTGAGTTGTTTCACTTGAGTTCATAGTTGATTGTCCTAAAAAAGAAAAATCGCATGAAACATCTTTAAAAACGACTTCTCTAATTGTTGGGTGAATCTCTTTTTTCATAGGTCTATCCTTACTATTTACTAATACTCATTAAAGTTAAGCCGCAGTTTGTAGCACAACAAAAGCCAGGGTGTCGAGGTTTTTGTTGTGGAGCGTCAAGCAATGCTTTGATTTTATTCGTCTTTAGCCATTCATACTGGTTAAAAACTGCTGATTTGTCTTAGCTGTCTGCAGTTTTCCAAGCAAAAACTCCATGCTATCAACCACATTCATAGGTGAGAGCACTTTACGCAAAATCCAAAGGCGGTTGAGATCCCCTTTATCAATAAGTAGATCCTCTTTTCGAGTGCCCGACTTATTAATATCCATACAAGGGAAAATACGTTTTTCCATTAACTTGCGATCTAAAATAATCTCGGCATTACCAGTACCTTTAAATTCTTCAAA
>CAYMKD010000156.1:0-6294 GCA_964390435.1 uncultured Pseudobdellovibrionaceae bacterium
TTATTCAAAATTTATTGGAGTTTTCCAGAACAGAGGGGCTTAGTGGATTTACTGTGTGCAATGTGGATGTTATCGTTGAAAAAACTTTACCTATGTTAAAAACAGCGATGCGAATGCACCGTTTAAATTTAGACTTAAGAGCAGGTGCAAATCAGATTTTGGCAGAGCCACACTTGCTGCAACAAGTTGTTTTTAATATTATTAACAATGCTTGCCAAGCAATGACAAATCCAGGAGAAATTCACATAATAAGTGACCTCGTCAATGAAAAGGGCGCGACCTGGGTCGAGTTGGTAATTACGGATACTGGGCCTGGGATTGCAGCTGAGATTCAAGATCGAGTTTTTGAAGCCTTCTTTACAACAAAAAAAGAAGGCACTGGGACAGGACTTGGACTCAGTATGGCCAAATCAATTTTAGAACGCTTCGGTGGAAAAATTGGTGTTCGTAGTACGCTAGGTAAAGGAACTTCTTTTTGGCTGAGATTGCCGGTTCAGGGGATTGTTAATGAAGGTCTTAGTAATAGATGATGAGCCATTAGTGCGCAGATCCTTAAGTCGTGCACTTAAAGCTAAAGGGCACGAAGTCATAGATGCAGCTGATGGCGCAGAGGGTTTAAAAAAGTGGCAAGCCGAAAAGCCAGATCTCGTTTTTTTAGATGTGCTTATGCCTATTTTAAGTGGCCCTCAAGTTTTAGCAGAAATGGGGCCACAAAAAAATTGCAAAGTTATCTTGATGTCTGCCTATGCTGGAGAACATAATATGGAAACAGCTTTACAAATGGGAGCTGATTTATTTATTCCAAAACCATTTGAAGATATATTTGCAATTATACATGTAGCTGAGGATTTAGTAAAATGAGCGATGGTAAATCTGGTAAAGCCCCGGGTAACACAGTAGTAAAAAAAACAATTAAAGCGTATCCAATTCCAATGTCTTTTTTTGCAGCAGAGGGTGCGCCAGCTGTTAAGATGAGTATTTTAAAAATTACAACTTTAGGTGTGATTGCTGATCCCGGAGAGCAGTTTTTAAATGTTGGCGATCAACACCAAGTGAGCTTCCAGCTGCCAACTCAGAATATTTCTTTTAAACTTACAGTAAAAGTTATTAAAACTCATGATCGCTTTGATATTAATACTGATAAAAAAATAAAATTTGTTGAGCTTCATTTTAAAGAACTAAGTCGCGATCAAAAAAATACCATTATCCAATTTACGGATGCTATTGGACAGAAGCGAGATCAATAAGTGCGTATTATTGGTGGCAAATACAAGGGGCATCAACTTGTAAATTTCAGTGCCTCCCATATTCGCCCAACAACGGATCGAGTTAAAGAAAGTCTTTTTAATATTTTAATGCATGAAATTGACGGAGCCAGAGTTCTAGATCTTTTTTCGGGCACTGGGAATTTAGGCATAGAAGCTCTTTCTCGAGGAGCGATTTGGGTAAGCTTTGTAGAAAACCATCGACAATCCTTGAATCTGATCCATCGTAATCTTGAAAAACTTAAAATTACAGAAGACTATGATATTCATGGCAAAGAAGTCCTAAGCTATTTAAAAAAATATGAAGGACCCGCTTTTGATATTATTTTAATAGACCCACCTTTTACTAAATCTATGGCTCATGAGGTCATGCAGGTTTTGGCACAGAGCTCTGTTTTTAAAGAAACAAGTCTTATTGCTATTGAGTCTAGTGGGAGTGAGAAATTAGAAGATATATACGAAAAACTGTACAGATATGACCAACGTGATTATGGTGATAAAAAACTCTCACTTTTTGAAGTTCGAGGCGAAAAATGAGTAAAGCAATCTATCCAGGAAGTTTTGACCCCATCACTATGGGACACATTGATATTATTCGTCGTATTAGCTCCCACTTCACAGAAGTAACTGTGGTGGTTGCAAACTCTCCCCGTAAGGAATATTTATTTACTGCTGAAGAAAGAAAAAAATTAGTTGTCGAGAGCTTAAAGGATTTAAGTAATATTAAAGTCGATTTATTTGATGGTTTAATAGTAGATTATGCAAAAAAAATCTGACGCTCGTGTGATTGTAAGGGGGCTTCGAGCTGTTGTAGACTTTGAATATGAACTAGCCATGGCAAGCATGAATAAAAAACTAGCTCCCGAATATGAAACAATGCTTATTTTTGCCAGCCCTGAATACTATTATATTTCTTCAAGGGGAGTTAAAGAGGTAGCTTTATTTGATGGCAATCTTAAGGGACTTGTTCCGGATCATGTTATTCCAGAGCTTAAAAATCGAATTAAAAGGATAAAGTAATGAAGCTATCTAAATTGGCAACGAGTATGAAACCTTCGCCCACTTTATTTTTAGTAGCAAAAGCTAAAGAGCTTTCCTCTCAAGGACATGATGTGATTTCCCTCTCCGTGGGAGAGCCTGATTGGCCAACATTCTCGGCTCCCTCAAAGGCGGGACTTGCAGCTATTGAATCTGGCTTTTCTAAATACACGGCAGCTGCGGGAATTCCTGAGCTTCGTAAAGCTATTGTAAAACAAATTAAACAAGATCTTAACATAGATTATAGCGAAGCCGAGGTGACTGTTGCAACTGGGGCTAAGTTTATTATTTTTGCGGCTCTACAAATGCTTTGTGATGCTGGCGATGAAGTTGTTTTTCAGTCACCTTATTGGGTGAGCTATCCTGTGATGACTGAAATGGCAGGAGCTAAACCCGTCGTGGTTGATTGTCATTTGAATTCCGACTTTAAAATGAAAGCCGCGGACTTAAAAAAAACACTCACTAATAAAACAAAAGTTATTATTTTATGCTCACCAAGTAATCCTACGGGGCTTTTCTATACACGAGATGAACTTAATGAAATTGCTAAAGTTTTAAGAGAGTATCCACAAGTTACTATACTTTCTGATGACATTTATAATCGCTTGGTTCTTGACCCTCAGCAAGGGATTGCTCCCCATATTTTACAAGTGGCTCCAGATTTAAAAGAGCGCACTTTAATTATTAATGGGGTTTCAAAATCTTATGCTATGACGGGATGGCGTATTGGTTGGGCTGTTGGACCTAAGCCACTTGTGCAGGCGATGGCTGATTATCAAAGTCAAACTACGAGTTCTGCATGTTCCATTTCACAAAAAGCCGCCTGTGCTGCTATTGAGAACTCTGAAGTAGATGTTAAAAAATCTGTGCAAATGCTCATCGAGAGAAAAAAATCTGCCTTAGAAAAAATCAAAACCTTACCTTTGGTATCTGCTATTGAGCCTCAAGGAGCTTTTTACCTTTGGCTTGATATTCGAAAAACCTTCGGCAAAAGTTACGAAGGTGAAGTGATTAAAGATTCTAAAACCCTTTGTGGAATATTTTTAGAGAAATTTTTTGTGGCAGCTGTTCCAGGAGTAGAGTTTGGCGCAGAGGGATTTATGCGCCTGAGCTTTGCAATTGAAACGCCTCGTATGCTCGAGGCTCTTTCACGTTTCGAAAAGCTTTTGAAAGCTTTGAGTTAAAGATACCTAATCAGCAAAAATTTCTTTAGCTTTGCGGCGCTTATCACGTGAGCTAAGCTTTGCAGATTGTTTGGGCTTTACTTTAGTTTTGGTCTTGTGGCGACCTTTATAGCTGCGTTTAATTTTAAGCTCTTCAGGAGCATCTGGTAAAAAGACTCTTTGAGTGGCAGCATCGTTTAAAAAAACTAATTCGCCTCTTTCAATGTTTCCAAGGCGAAGTCTGCCAATGGCAACTCTTTGCAATTTTAAAACATCGCAACCAATCTTTTCAAACATTTGTCGTATTTGGCGATTCTTACCTTCAGTAATTATGATTTTGTACCAGGCGTATTTATCTTTGCCTCTTTTGATCTTCTCGACATGTCGAGCGGCCACTTTCCCACCAACAATAGTAACGCCTCTAAGAAGTTTATTGATTTTCTCTGTTGTTGGTTGGCCATCTACTTTGACCAAATAAGTTTTAGTTACTTCAGCTTTTGGATGAGTCACTTTTTGGGCAAAATCACCATCATTAGTGAGTAAGAGCAAGCCTTCAGAATCCCAATCAAGTCGGCCTACTGGAAAAACTCGAGTAGGAACTTTAGCTAAATAGTCAGCAATCGTAGGACGATCTAAGGGGTCATCCATAGTAGTGAGAACTCCACGAGGTTTATTTAAGATGATGTAGAGTTTTTCATGGGTAATGGGTTTAAGCATTTTGCCATCAACGATGATGCGGTCGTTTTTAGGGTCTACCTTAGTCCCTAGTTCGTAAACCTTTTTTCCGTTAACAGTAACTTTGCCTTCTTCGATAAGACGATCGGCATGTCTACGGCTAGCAAGGCCAGCATCAGCAATTAATTTATTAAGTCGAGTGTACTGATTGGTGACAGAGTCTCCCACGATTTTTCTTCCTCTAGACGAATAGGTGGCAAGGCCGTTGCTACCTGATTTAGGTTATGTCTGAGGTCCTTTAACAGAAGCCCAAGGAGCTTGTCACCCAGATAAACGCTCTCTAGAGCCATTTCTCCTCTTTGCAGAGCTATTTGGGCCCAGCGGGAACCTTTAGGATCTTTATTAGAAAGAAGTTCATTGGCTTTTTCAACAAGTTGGGTAGTTTCAATATAGTAGCTATCGGTCTGTCGATCGATAAAGAACTGCTCCATTCGTTTTAAGGGATAAAAAATTCTGGGCTGAGTAAACACCTTATCTTGGCTTATTTCATAAAATCGTTGAAACATATAACCCCTTAAAATACTTCCCTGGCAAACACCATCTTGTATAGTGAACTGAGCCATTACGTATGGGGCGGTTTCAAGAGTTTGAACGCAGTTCTCTTTAAGTTCTAGCTCTGGTTTATAGTGCAAATTTATAAAAGTTCTTAGTGGAGTTAAGCGTCCTTGTCGCAAAATAAACTTGCGATTAAAACTTCGAACGATAAGAGATTCATCTGTTAAAAGCTCAACAGACACAAATCTTCGTCCTTGATCTGAGTATACTTTGCATTTTTTTAAATCAGGAGTTTCGTCAGCAGAGTATTTTTCAATCGTGGCGCAAAGGTCATCGGGATTATCAATTTCAAAAATTTGAACGTTTTCTGGAAATTCAACAAGTCTTGTATCAATGTATTGGTTGAACTGCTTACTATATAAACTAAAAATAGAACGCAACTCTCTACTTATGGCTTCTCTGTTTTGCGCCCAGTGGGGAAAGTCAAGACACCACGATATAAAGTTATTAAGAGTATTATGATCTAATTTTTCATTAATTAAAGTATAGTGTTTTAAAAAATTATAGAAAGCTAATCTTTGTGGATTGCCTTGGGGGTTTAGGTCTTGAATAAATTTAAGTAACTGAGCTGATTTAACCACTTAAAATTCTCCATAGGATTTATTTAATCAATTTTAAAAAATACGCTATTTCCTATTTGAGATTAGGACAACTTGACATACAATGTAAACCTAAAAGCAATGTCAATATGTCCATGGAGGGCTTATGCAAAAAGAGCTTAACCCAGATTTATCCAGCACTCGTCCTGAGAAGCGTCTGAGAAATCAATGGACCGGAGCGTCGACAACTTCTCAACGACCGGCAGAAGGGCCTAATTTTGAGATCAGGCTTACCGAGCTTGAGTTAGACAACAAGGATTTAAAGGCTAATTTACTTAAATTTATGACAGCATTTAGTGAGTTTACTAAAGTAAATCAAGTTAAAGGAGACCGTTTAAACAAGACGGTTCATTTTCTAGAGCAATCCTTTAAGGAATTTAAACATGAAGTATTAACTAAATTTTCGCATATGAATGGTCGTTTATTAGAACGCCAGTCTATTGAAGCGAAGACTCATGAAATGGTAGAGCGTTATAACCAAATTTTGCGTAGCTTTGAGGTTCGTATGAATCAAATGCAGCGTCTAATGCATGAAAAAGAATCCCAGCTTATTTCAATTCAGGCAGCACTTAATGAGGCTAAAGCCGAAATTATTAGATTAAAAAAACTTTAATTTTCAAAGGATTGTTTTATTAGGCAACGGATTTATTTTTGTTGTGGTGTTTTTTGGCAATTCTAAAAACAAAACACGTATTTTCACAATTCTCTTTAAGATAAATTTCACCGTCATGATGATGAATAATTTTTTGAGAAATACTCAGTCCAATACCAGTGCCTTTACCAATTTCTTTCGTAGTAAAAAAAGGCTGAAACAGATTTTTAGATATAGTTTCTGGAATTTTAGGGCCAGAGTTTGTGACAGAAAATTCTATATACTTTTGAGTATCTAAAATTTTCAGCTCAATCCATCGCTCACTTTGATTTTGTACAGCATCAAAT
>CAYMKD010000157.1:0-6289 GCA_964390435.1 uncultured Pseudobdellovibrionaceae bacterium
TTATTTTTTCATTATTTGTTAAAAAAATACTTTCTTATAATGCTATTTATGGAAGCTTAACTGCAGTTCCAGTTTCTTTAATTTGGATAACAATGCTTTGGTATTTCATGTTAGCTGGGGTTGCTATGACTTCTAGTTTGCAAAAACGATCTTTAGTAGGAAAAACATGAAGATTTTGGCTTGGCAACTAAGTTATATTTTAACAATATTTTTCTTTATCAGTTGTGCTAACTTTAATCGTTCGGCCCCCAAGCCTAGTGGTTCTGATTGGCCAGAAGCTCAAAAGTATTTAGAAAATTTAATTCATCGTGAAATGGTTCAAAATGGTTTGCCAAGTTTAAGTCTTATTTTAATGACTGACAAAGAGGTTATTTGGCGTAAAGACTTCGGCTACGCTAATGTCGAACATGAAAGTTCGCTGCAAGAAGATACAGTTTATAGAGTTGGTTCTATTAGTAAGCCCGTAACAGCTTTGCGAATTATGCAACTTGTAGAGCAAGGTAAAATAGCTCTAGATGATCCTTACATTAAATACGTACCTGATTTTTATATGAGATCATTAGGGCAGTGGCATAAACTTATAACAATTCGTCAGCTGCTTTCTCATCATTCGGGACTCGCATTTAGTGTATATCGTGGAATCATGTCAAGACGACCGCAATCTCTTGCAGAATTTATGATAGATTTAAGATCTCAGTATATAGCCGTTAAGCCTGGCGAGGTGTATTTGTATTCAAATTTAGGTTTTGATCTTTTGGGTCGGCTTATTGAGATTATTGATAATAAAAGCTTTGGACAAAGTATGAAGGAGCATGTGCTAGCTCCTCTTGGTATGAATGATTCTAGTTTCATCTTGACTCAAAGTATCTATGATCGACTTGCTCATGCCTATAAAGATGGCCATCCGGCTTTAGATTTTAAAATTAGAGATGCGCCAGCTGGAGGCTTATATGCATCTAGTAGGGATTTAGTGAAACTAGTAAATTTATTTTTAAATAAAGGAAAACTTCCTAATAATAAAGTTTTTTTAAAACCAGAAACTATTAATGAAATATGGAGCCCTCAGTTTCAAGATCTAGCTCTTAATTTAGATTATCAAACAGGTTTTGATTGGAATTTAAAAGACGAAGATCTAAGCGATTTAGGTGCTCTTGCTAGCCACGACGGCTCCATGCCATTTTATTATAGTCGCCTTATGATTTTAAGAGATCAAAACTTAAGTTTTATTGCACTAACTAATGCAGCAACGGTGAACGCTAGAGAATCTATTCGAAAAATAAGTGTTGAGACCCTGAGATATGCAGTGAGCTCTTTGAAGAAGAAAGAGATAATTATAAATGAAGAAAAGTTTCAGCCAAGAACTCTTAGCAAAGATGAAATAAGTAACATTGAGGGATACTATTCAACAGAGTATGGACTTATTCATATAAAAGATAAAAAAGATCATTTTCAAACTCAAATAACTGATTATGCAGTGGAGCTCTGGCCTGTACAACCTGAGGGTTTTAAGGTTGTGTATCAGTTGCTCGGTTTATTTGAAATACCTGTGGATTTTTTTTCAAGTTGGCGTTTAAGCTTTTCTGAGGTTGCCGGAAAAAAATTAATAATTAGACATAAAAATGGTCTTAAACTCTTATTTGGAGAGAAAGTAGAGTCTGCTAAAATTTCTAAAAAATGGGAAGATCGCCTAGGCAGGTACTATGTTTTAAACAAAGATGAAGATCTTGTTCTTTTACGTTCAGCACGACTTTCTGTGCAAAGTGGAATTTTAACTCTGCATGCTGAGTTCCCCCACTATTTAACTGAAAAGGTGAGCTTTCCACTATCTCCCTTAAGTGATTATGTGGCGAGGATTCCGGGGCTTGTTCGTGCTACAGGAGATTACTTGTGGTTCGAAGGCGACCCCTCAACCGGGCAGGAGACTTTAAACTTTTCAGGCTATAAGTTACAGAAAATAAATCCCTAAGTTTTAATTTCCCCCCTATTATTAGAAAAACGCTCAAACATGCACTTATGCATGCTCTGTGTCTATTATGTCTTTACCCCTTAATAAAAAACGAGTTCTGTTATGAGCAGGGCGTATCCGACTTGCGTCACTAAAGTGACGCAAGCCGAAGACGACCTGCACCCATAACAGTTTGTTTGAGATTTTTTATTAAGGGGTAAAGACATAATAGACACAGAGCTCATAAGTGAACTCGCTTTTTCTAATAATAGGGGGGAAATTAAAACTTAAGGATTTATTTTAAGTACTTAAGCAAAATATCTCTGGCCTTAAATTTTGCACCTAGAACCGAAAGAAAAATGAAAACACCGCCAGTTTTTCGATCAATAAAAATAACTTCTTTAGGAGGAGTTCGAGCCTTGAAGTTACGTACTAAGTGCCATACTTTTTTACTTAAGCGTTTAGGCAGGTCCGTGTTTTGCCAATCATAAAAGCCGTCTGAATCCATCTGACCTAAGCTACGAGGGTCTTCAGGGGTTAAAAATGGTTCTACAGTTCCGTAGCAAAAATCAATGAAGGTGTTTTTAAGTTCATCAGAATCAGTTGTTTTTAAAAACCCTAATTCGTAAGAAGCTTTAAGCAGATTTTCTTTGTCATTATTTAAGGCAGATTTAATCATAAGATGATAGGGCTTTAGAAAATCTTCTGAATAAGCTCTTGTGGCGCCAAAATCTAAAAGAATAATTTGATTTGAGGCATTCTCATTGATGCGAATTTTGTAATTTCCAAGATGAGCATCAGTTTGAATAAAGCCCCAACTAAAGAGTTCTTTAAAATAAAGATCTAAAAAACTCTTAGCAAGCTCATTTCTATCTTCTGGAGATAAGTTTTTTACAATAGGATCATCAGCTCGAACGCCTTCTTCTAAAGAAGTAGCGAGAATTCTTTTATTGCATAAATCTAAATGAAGTTTAGGAATCACATAACGAGGGTCAGATCCCAACTTGTTTTGATAGGCTTGCATTAATTTAGCTTCAATTTCGTAGTCTGTTTCTTGTATTAACATGCTTCTAACCTCTTCAAAAAGAGGCGCTGTATCGACGTCTCGAGGTAAAAGTTTGAGCATGGAGAGAAAAGTTTTAATGGCTCGCAAATCAGAGTCAATAGCTCTTTCTACTCCAGGATACTGAATTTTTAATGCTAGCCACTCACCAGTATCTCGTCTTTTAGCTCGATGAACTTGGCCTAATGAAGCCGCAGCTAAGGGTTCAGGGTCAATTTCTAAAAGATCTAATTGTTCAGGGCTTAATTCTTTTTTTAAAGTTTTAAGCATCGGCTCCCAGCTAAGTGAGGGAGATTGTGATTGAAGTTGTTTTAAGAACTCATTGGCTTCAGGTGGTAAAAAATGTTCTCCCAGCATAGAGAGCATTTGTCCTGCCTTCATAAGGCTCCCTTTAAGTTCGCCCAACTCACTGGTAAGATTTAAAGCTTCACGTTTTAGAAACTCTCGCCAAAGTTCTTTTTTTTCCTCTTTATTTTTAAGAACTTGTTTAAGCCCTTGAGTGGCAAGAGAAGTTCCAGTCTCTAAGGTTATTTTTGCAAGAGAAAAACTTCTGGAAAAAATGCCTGATTTTAGTTTATGGATTTTTTTTTGACTCACAGTGCTCTTTCTTCGTGAAGAAGGTTGTTTTAGAGTTTAAATTATCTTGAACAGCTAAGCAATCCTTGTTAAAAATCATCTCTTAAATATGCATACTAAGGCCTTTTAATGAACGCAGGTGAGCCAACTTTAAGTCTTTTTTGGTTTAGAAGAGATTTAAGGCTAAATGATAATGCCGGACTCTACCATGCGTTAAAGTCTAGTTCGCCAGTTTTGCCTATTTTCATTTTTGATAAAGAAATCTTAAATCAATTTAAAAGTCCCAATGATCTGAGAGTGAATTTTATTTACGAACAACTTTGTCAGCTTAAATGTGATCTGAATACGTTAGGCTCAGATCTTAGAGTTTATTATGGGAATGTTGACGAAATTTTCACTCAAATTTTAAAAAATAAGAATATAAAAACAATTTTTACTAATAATGACTATGAACCTTCAGCTCTTAAAAGAGATCAAAAAATTGCAGCTTTAGCTAAAACTCATGAAGTTAGTTTTAAAAGTTTTAAAGATCAGTGTTTATTTGAAAAAAATGAAATTTGCAAAAAAGATGGCAAGCCTTATATCATCTACACACCTTACAAAAAGGCAGTCCTTCAAAAGTTAAATGCATTTTATTTAAAGTCATTTCCTAATAAAAAGTATTTTAAAAATTTTCTTAAAGTTAAATCTAAATCAAAAATGATTCGCCTTGAGGAAATGGGATATAAAAAAATAAAGTATGTATATCCAAATAAAGAGATGTCCGCCAAAACTTTAAGAAACTACTCTCAGCAAAGAGATTTTCCATTTCTTAATGCAACTTCACATTTGGGTTTGCATTTGCGCTTTGGGACAATCAGTATTCGTAAACTTGTAAGAATGGCTAAATCTAAAAGTGAAACTTGGTTAAGTGAGCTTATTTGGCGAGATTTTTTTATGCAAATTTTATTTCACTTTCCGTACGTAGAAAATAAATCCTTTCGCAAAGAATATGATAACATCTCATGGCGAAACTCTTCTAAGGACTTTATTAAGTGGTGTGAGGGAAAGACAGGCTATCCTCTTGTAGATGCAGGAATGAGGGAGTTGAATCAAACAGGCTATATGCATAATAGAGTGCGTATGGTGGTAGCAAGTTTCTTGTGTAAACATTTACTTATTCATTGGTCTAAAGGTGAGAGATACTTTGCAGAAAAACTTTTAGATTACGATCTGTCAGCAAATAATGGGAACTGGCAGTGGTGTGCGGGCAGTGGTTGTGACGCGGCCCCTTATTTTAGAATTTTTAATCCCCAAACTCAGCTTATTAAATTTGATAAAAATTTAGAATATGTAAAAAAATGGATTCCTGAGTATGATATAAAGACTTATATAAAACCAATAATTGATCATAATGAAGCTAGATATCGATGTCTTAAAGAGTATGCAAAGGTCTTAAAAGATAAAGGAGCTTAGGTGAGAATTTTACTTACAGGTGGAACAGGGCTCATTGGAAAAGAAATAGGTCAGCTTTTGGTTGCTCATGGGCATGAAGTTTTAGTTGTAAGTAGAAGATCTGGCTCGCAACAGGATTTGCCCTTTCCCTGTAAAATAGTTGTTGGTGATTTAACTAAAACAAGCATTGTAATTGATCAGTCTATTGACGGTTGTATTCATTTACTCGGAGAGTCAGTTGCGGCTAAACGTTGGAGTGAGTCTCAAAAAAACAAAATTCTTAAATCACGAACTCTTAGTAGTCAAAATCTTCTTGAGAGTTTAAAGCCACATAAAAGTAGTCTTAAAACTATTGTTTCTGCTTCGGCTATAGGGATTTATGGCGATAGAAAAGAAGAAACTCTAATTGAGTCAAGTGCTTTGGGTAATCATTTTTTATCTCAAGTGTGTAAGCGTTGGGAGGAGCCATTTTTAAATTTACAGGATTTTCCTAATACTAAAAGTGCTGTAATACGCATTGGGGTTGTTTTGGCTCGCTCAGGCGGGGCTTTGCAAAAAATGTTGCCTATATTTAAAGCCAACCTAGGAGCTCCATTAGGAAGTGGAAAACAGTGGATGAGCTGGGTAGATATAGAAGACATTGCTAGATTATTTGTTTGGGTATTAGAGAGTGAAGCTCAAGGTGTTTATAATGGCACGGCTCCGCAACCTGTATCTAATAAAGAATTCAGCTCAACCTTGGCACGTGTATTAAATAAATTTTGTCTTCCTGCGGTGCCCAGTATTTTCTTAAAACTTCTGCTTGGTGAAATGTCTACGATTGTCCTTGCAAGTCAAAGAGTTTATCCAGAAAGAGCTTTAAAAGAAGGATTCATGTTTAAGCATATTCAGTTAGAGGAGTCTTTAAAAAGACACTTGTTGTAACTAAGATCCGTCCCCACTTGATTTTCAAAAAATATTTATCTATGAGTAGTTATGTCTGAAATTAAAAAAATGCAAAAAGAAATCTCTAAGTTTTGTAAGGATAGAAACTGGGATCAATTTCATGAGTTAAAAGACTTAGCTATTGGAGTTTCTACGGAAGCCTCTGAGATTTTAGAGCTATTTAGATTTAGAACGAACACAGAAGCCAATAAACTCTTAAAAACGAAAAAATTTAAACAAGATTTAAGTGATGAGTTGGCGGATGTTCTTTATTTTATATTAAGACTAAGCGAAATATCTAAAATAGATATTAAAAAAGCATTTAAAAATAAGATGAAAAAAAATTA
>CAYMKD010000158.1:0-6285 GCA_964390435.1 uncultured Pseudobdellovibrionaceae bacterium
ATTGATCTTCTTTTAAAGTCAGATCTGCAACAACACCACAATGAGGCCTTTCTTCTCATTGAAGAGTTTCAAAAGCTACTGGTCGATTTTCAGATTAATTTATGCACAATTGATCAATTACTTGAACATCCTGTTTCTGATGCATTATTTGAGTTTTTTAGAGCTTTCCCACTAAAATATAAAGAAGACCATATTCACCTCACTGGATCCATTACGGCTGAGTATTTGTATCCACACATTATGCAGCTATTAAAAGGCCCAAATAAAAGCATATATGAAAAGAAAATCACTGAAGCCTATGGTTCAGATGCTCTGCCAATTAAAACTGTTGCTGATATTGACAGACTCATCCGACTTAAAGAAACAGAAGGTTTTGATACCTATTTAAAGATTCTCTATTTACCTAAACTGCTGCTTACTTCAAAAGAAATTCATGCTGATATGGCCTACCATATGGCCAAAGAGCTTTATGAAAAATACAACGTGGGAAATATTCGTTTAAAATTCACTCTGGATCGTTCTTCAAGTACTTCAGAACAAGTTCCAGGACTTAATGAACTAACACCTGAAGATGTAGTATTAGGTCTCTATGAGGGATATAAAAAGTTTCAACAGGAACACCCTGATTTTGATTTTATTTTATCGCCTTCATTTAGAAAAGAATTCAATTTTTTTGATTCAGAAAATTATCCCAACAGACGCGAACACTTTATGGAACAAGTAAATAAGATTGTCGATATTCTTGAAAAATATCCTTATTTAGAAAAATACTTATGTGAAGTAGATACTGTCGGAAGCGAAAATGATTTTTACCGCAAAGAACACTTCAATGAATTACGCGCAGGATTTCGAAAGCTTCAATACCGTGGGTTTAAAATTCGATCTCACCATGGTGAAACTTGGCATACTTTAAAAAAGGGAATTCAAGCTGTCGATAACTCTATGAATATTTGGCATATAGATACTCTTGAGCATGGGCTCAGTTTAGGAATTAATCCTAATTATTACTTTCATAGATTATTTCAACAAGTATATGAAATGAATCAAAAAGGACTTGCTCCTAAACCCAATTCTTCAGCTTACAAAGAAATTATGGAGCTTGATTGGGGTGTTAATCAAAACGTGTGTGATAAAATTATCAAGGGACAAAAATTAACTACAGAAGAAACTGTGCTTTTTACAAAAGCTAAGTTCCATACTGCTAGAGAGGTTGAGCATTATCAACATGATGTTTTAAATCGTATGATTGATAAAGGCGTTTCTCTTGTCTCGCTTCCTTCCTCTAATAATAAACTTACTGGAAAATTTGAGGACTATAAAGATCATCCTTTTTCATGGTGGGAGAAAAAGGGCGTGCAACTTGGAGTTGGCACAGACAATTATATTACTCTCAATACAAACTACATTAAAGAAATGCTTATTCTTTTATACACAGATCCTAAGAATTTAAAAATTACTAAACTTCTTATGGTTACCACCGGCGAAACCCGCAGACCCTATATTAGTCACTTACTTTGGAAGATGCGCAAGCTCAATTTGAATTAGCAGAACGGAGAATCTAAATGAAGAAAAATGAAATTCCTCTTTGGAAAGCTCTTTTTAGTCGCCGAATGCTTGTTATACTTATGTTAGGTTTTTCAAGTGGTTTGCCTTTTTTATTAACCGGCGGAACTCTTAAAATTTGGCTCTCTAGAGAGAGCGTCGATATAAGCACAATAGGTTATTTTAGCTGGGTGGGCATGGCCTATACTTTAAAATTTTTATGGGCGCCACTGCTTGATCGTTTTAGTTTTTCAAAATATGGCAGACGCCGTGGCTGGATGTTTTTAACACAAATTTTATTAGCAATTAGCATCTTCTCCATTGGTCTATTTGAACCACAAAAACATTTAGGCATTATGGCACTTCTGGCCGTTGTTGTAGCTTTTTTCAGTGCCACACAAGACATCGTACTCGATGCTTTTCGAAGAGAGTACTTACCTGATGAAGAGCTCGGCATTGGAACCTCTTTAAATATTTACGGTTATAGAGTTGCCATGCTTTTTAGTGGTGGAATTGGCTTAAGTCTTGTTGGCCTTGAAGGTTTTGGAATTAGCTGGAATCAACTTTATTATCTTATGGCACTTATGATGGGCGTTGGAATGCTTGCCACATGGCTGGCTCCTGAACCAACTATTAAGTCCACTCCGCCTCAAACTTTAAAGGCCGCAGTTGTTGAACCATTTAAAGAGTTTTTACAAAGACCTGGAGCATGGATTATTTTATCTTTTGTTTTGTTATTCAAATTTGGCGATGCAATAGCGGGCCAAATGTTAAATCCCTTTTATGTTCATATAGGTTTTACTAATCAAGATATTGGCTTAATTGCAAAAACTTTTGGCATGCTCTCTAGCCTTGGTGGTTTGTTTTTAGGCGGAGTTGTCATTTATAAATTAAAAATTTTCCGCTCACTTGTTATATTTGGAATTCTTCAAGCTCTCTCGACTACAGCTTTTGCACTTTTATCTTTTACGGGACCTGCCAACTGGGCTCTCGCCACTGTTGTTGTTTTTGAAGATATTAGTTCCGGAATGGGAACAGCAGCCTTTGTTGCATTTCTAGCTCAACTTACAAATAAGAGATACACTGCGACTCAATTTGCAATTCTCTCAAGCCTAGCTACTGTAGGTAGAAATTTTGTTTCTGGTTTTTCAGGTAATCTTGTTGAACTTGTAGGCTGGACAGAGTTCTTTTACATTTGTGGAATCATTGCTATTCCAGGTTTATGCATGTTGTATTTTATGCGTCGCCTGGAACTTGAGAGTAAATAAGAACCATTCCATTATCTACTCTCTGACTTGGATGTGACCTACTTCAATGCCATTCCAATTAGAGATTTTTGGGTGAGTGAACTCCCTAGATTCTTCTTGAGTCATAATTCCTAATTTTTGAATTAACCAGCTTACCGCGACCTGCACAGCTCTAGCGCTTGTGCCATCTTGAGCTTTGAGTGCAATGCCAATTCCCTGTTCTTTAAAAGCCGCAATCATAACACCTTCAGCTCCAACTTTTACTACTCCACGACCTGAGAGCTTTTTAGTAATATGCGTACAGAATTGTTCTGTGCCAGCAATCAACTCTGGGTACTTCACCATTGCACTGTAAGTTTCACTACATGCTAGTTGCAAATCGATATCTAGAGTCTTTGGTTTTGACCAAAGAGCCATCGCTTCGGCTAAATTTTTGAGAGGTACCAGATAGGTTGGAATACTACAGCCATCAATGGCTGATTTTTCATCATCTAATTTATATTCATAAAAATTTTCTAAAGTGTTTTTTATTTTCTTTTGAGTTGGATGATCTATTTGCAAATAAGATTTTAAATCAGCTCCGCTAGCTAATGTTTGAGCCAAAAGCCCAGTATGCTTTCCAGAGCAATTATTATGAAGCGGACAAAAGCCTTCATTTTTTTTGTATATTTTTTCTACTGCGCTTTGAGAATAAGGGGCGTGAGATCCGCATAGTAGATGCTCCGTTTTTAAATTCATTCTTTTAAGCCAACTTAAGACTGCTGTCGTATGAATTTCTTCACCTGCATGTGAAGCACATGCTAACGCTATTTCATTTTCTTTAATGTTAAATTGCTTCTGAGCGCCACTAAAAAAAATTCCAAGAGCTTGAAGAGGCTTTATTGCAGAACGCGGAAAAATCAATCGATCGATCTCTCCAAATTTCATTAAAGTTTTTTTCTGAAAATCACTCACAACTGCATGAACAATGTGCTCGCTCTCAATAAACTGACCCCGGCGAACTTCAACAATTAAATCTTGGAACATACCTGCCTTTATCGATAAATGGTAAATTCAACTCGGCGATTTTTTTTGCGCCCTTGATAGTTGTCATTATCAGAAATCGGCATTGTTTCCCCATAGGGTTTAACTTCTATTTTTTTAGGATCTAACTTATGTACATAAACTAAATAATCGCGAATGGACTCTGCTCTACGACGACTTAGCAACATATTATAATCATCAGGCCCAGTAGAATCTGTATGGCCCGAAATGACAATGCGCTGGTACGCTGGTGGGCGTTGGGCATAATAAGCCAAACGAGCTAAATTATTTTGAGCTTTGCCATAAACTTCTTTATAAGAATCTACTTGGAAGTTTATGTTGTATAAAACAAAAGTTTCTTGTTTTTTATAAACCTTGAGCGGCTCACGAACTACAGGCAACTCGTACTCAGGATTTTCATAATTATTATTAACGGCAGAATTATAGTCTGCTGGAACTTGAGCAGGAAGTGTGGCTTCAGGCTCACCAAAAAGAGGCCCAAAGGTATAGTTGATACCTGTATAAACACGCCAATCCGGAGAAGCTGTTCCTTGCACCATTTCTTTAGTAACACCGGCATGAAGAGCCCACTGACCGGTGATATCATGTTTTATACCCAATAAAGACTCTAGATTTGAAGAGCTTTTATCTGAAATTTCCTCTCTTTTTTGCGTGGGGTAGCTACTGTAGATTTCATAAATAAGTTTTGTATCTATGCTTTCAAATAAGTAGCTAGCGCCAAAAGATGCTAAAAAAGCATTTAACTGCGGTAATAAATATGAATTTATGGGGGCTCCTGGGTTTCGCCAGCGATGCCCAATGTTAACTGCCATAGCGACTTTGCGCCACTTTGTATCCGCCGCAAGTTCTAAGTTGTAAGTGGGCCCCGCCCCCTCACCAACATAAGGATTATCATTTACTAAGTTAAAATTCACCGAAGCTATAACAGCCGCACCATAATCTTTATTACCCCAAAATTTGTATTTTGTGTTGAGCCTGATTTCAGAATTTCCGGTATCTTTAAATCTACCGTACACAAAATCACTCTTGATTTCTTGGGCCACGATGTATGGGAAATTTAGTCCGAAATCCCAGTTTTTACTTATCCCTAGACCTAGGTTAAGATCCATTCCTGTAACTGAATCACTGTAATTTTCACGTGATCTAATGGCATCTTGATCAATTGACTCTGCTAACGGCAGCGTATTGTATGCCTTATTCAAAAAAAGTCCCATGTTAACGACGCCAGGCTCGAGAGTTTCTGATGAATGCACCGTTACAAAATCAATTCCACTGTAAATTGGATTAAAATTCTGAAAGTCCGTTCCTAAAATATTGGCCCAAGTCGTCTCTGTAAGGCTTAAAATAAGGCACAATAAAAGTATTTTTTTAGTCATACTTTGATGATAATGAATGATTGCTCTCTTTCATAGATTTTTTTTCAATTCTTCCTTAGCCTGTCATTTGACTTCTAGCATGGAGAATGCGACTGTCCGGCTATTCTTAAGTCAAGGGGGCTTATCTTGAAATCTACATACATTTTTTTGGCTCTGTTTGCCTTTTTAGTTAGTAATACCTCAACTTCTTTTGCATCTTTTTCTTCACCACAACAAATTATCCCTTCATTGGGCGGAAAGAGCTACTTTGATTTAGGTATAAATCTCAATCAAACCTCCACTTATCAAATTGGTGATGAATGGGGAAAAAAAGAGGTCACCGTTAGAGATTTAGATAGCTCTGAACTTTTTAAACGTGCAGCCTATGCAACTGCTCACTTAAGAGGAGCTACTTCTTTTATTTTAGGTAGATTTCACAATGAAGTTGTAATGGCCACAAATTATCATGTCTGCCCATCAAGTGGTTATTGTTTAGGTGAAGAGGTCAAATTTCCTTGGCCCAACAAAACTTTTATCGTAAAGACTTTTTTAGGCTCATGGCCCGAAATTGATTTGGCCTTATTTACACTTGAAATTGATGAGCAAAACTCAAACGATCTTCTAAGATGGGCTCGCAATTTTTCTTTCCATGAAAATTTATATCCGGGACAACCTTTGCTCACGATAGGATTTGGAATTGCTGGTAATTGGGATCAAGCCATGGTGGCAAATCAGGATTCTGACTGCATTGTTTTTTCAAATACAGATGAATTCCGATTCATGACTGATCCGGATGCATTAAACCCAGGAGCTTATAGAGCTTGGTCTTTTTCAAATGGTTGTGATGTTTCTCATGGTGATTCTGGATCAGCTATAATTGATAGAATTAATGGCAATATTATTGGTATTATTTGGACAGGTAAGGTTCCAAAATCAGAAGACGTACAAAATTCAAATTTTTTAAAACAAGCCCTCTCACAGCATGATGAGCTTATATGGACAGAGCTCTCCTACGCTGTTCCTGCAAAAAAAATGGGTGAGGTTTTGTTTGAGAAGCTTCAAGATGGCTCTTTTGATTCAGAAACAGCGGATATTAT
>CAYMKD010000159.1:0-6266 GCA_964390435.1 uncultured Pseudobdellovibrionaceae bacterium
ACCGCGCCAGCTGGCTACCAGACTCTCAGTCTTTTATCTATGACAAAATCACTCGCATTAATAAATATAAATTAAGCTTTGATTTATATAAATACGATCTCGAGAAACAAAAAAGCGAGCGCCTTACTAATAATTGGCGAGCGAGAGACCCCGCCGTCTCACCTGACGGAAAAAGCATTGCCTTTATTGAACAAGTAGCTGGCAAAACTCGACTTATCTTAACTCAAAATCCACCGCAAACCACCCAGGTTCTCTACGACCCTGATTGGCAAACACGCTTGAGTCTACCCGTCTTTATAGATCAAAACCACTTACTCTTAAGTGAACGCGGTACAAACACTGGAGAAAATCTGCTTGTTTTAGATCTTACGACAAAGCAACTTAGAAAATTATCCACACCTTTTAAATCCAATCGATTTGCTCAAGTTGCAAATAATCAAATTTCTTTTGTTGCTAATGCCAATGGCATAGCCAATGTTTTTTTAAGTGATTTAGAATTTAAAAAAATTCAAACCATTACCAACCTAACTACAATGGCAACAAGTCACAGTTGGGACAATCTAAAAGGAGATCTTTATCTAACTCGAATGTCGGCCAAAGGTTGGCAAATCGTACGTGTTAAAAAAGAGGATTTTGTAAATCAAGATTTAACTAAAGTTTCACCTATTAGTGAACAAAGATATATACCACAGAATGTCGCTCAAAAAGTTGAAAGCGATACAGCTCCTACTTCAATCACAGAAGAGGCGCAAAATTATCAAGCTACCGATTATTTATGGCCACAATATTGGCTGCCTTTTTTTGCGCAAACAGATGAAGGTTGGCAAATCCAAGCTCTCACTGGAGGACAAGACCCTCTGGGCAAACACCGCTATAATTTACAAGGAGCATGGGACTCTCGCACACAAAAAACCAGTGTTATTTTTCAATATATTAATAACACTACAAATTGGCAGCTAAGCACTCTACTAGCAGAACGAATTACCAGACTTGCCAGCCAAGAAATTGCTACAGATCAAGATTTTAACTTAATTGCTAGCAACTCTTTGTGCAGCACCTTTAGTTGTGACTGGCAATGGCTTGCAGGCTGGGTTTATAAAAAACGTACTCTGAACTCCGCTCCTATTGAGCGCTCTGGCCCTAGCTTGGGCGTCGGCTATAGTAATGTAAAACAAAGCAGTGCTCAGATCTCTCCTGAATCAGGTGAAACTTTTCAACTTACATGGACTCGCTATTTAAAAGAATCTAGTGATTCTTATTATGATCAACTTCTTGGACAGGGAACAACCTATTGGTCTAAGTGGCTTCCTGATCGACATGCAATTATGCTTCGAGCACAAGGGAGTTATATTGACAGAGCTATTCCAGCAGCACTTGGGTATACAAGCAGCAACTTTAATAGCTCTGCTCAACTTGCTAGTAGTCAATTTCTAATGCGAGGCTATTTGAGTGCTTACTTTTTAGGAAAATCAATTTTCAATAGTAATTTAGAATACCGTCTTCCTCTTGCAAATTTATATAACGGCTGGGGAACATGGCCATTATTTTTACGTCGCAGTCATCTTGCATTCATATATGATACGATTACTCTTGAGGGTTATTATTATGATCGAAAATCCCAAATTTATCGTCGAACAGAGGGCGGCTCATTTTTTTCATCTACTGGGGCTGAATTTAAACTCGATACAACCCTTGCCTACTCCATACCTGTCACCTTTCTTGTTGGCGTCTATCAGGCATTAAATGATTCTGGGCAAAATAGTTCTCAGATTTTTTTCGGTCTACAGCTCTAAAATGGTTAATACTATTGACATAGCCTGTTAGACTAGAAATGATCAAAGTGTAGGCATGTGCCTCCAGTTAGAGGGGGAGATAATATGGATAAAGTGAGCTGGATAAAAGATTTAGTAAGAGCTGAACAACAAATGGAAGAGACAGGCATTGTCGACATGAGTGCCGGTTTTGATCTTGAATCTCAGTTAATGCAAGAGTCTACTTATTTTCTAAATCAGTTGAAAATGGATTTTGCAGATTCCGCAGCCGCCTTTAATGATCTTAAATCTTCAACAATTGGCCGAATTAAGATTTACGGCATAGCTAAAACTCATGCTGATTTTATGTTATTCCGTAATGGCTACAAACTTATTTTCTCTTTAAAAAAGCCCGGTGTTATTTCTGTCCGTTTTAACTATATAAATAATACGCCAATGAGCCCTCTACAAAACGATGGAGCGGGGGCAATGGCTCTTATTGAAGAAGACCTGCTTGAGTCTCGCTGGGGTGCTTTTGGTGATCTTGTTTGGACTTTTAAAGGTGAGAATATAAAAATCATCAGCGTTGTTCGTTATTATATGACTCGTTTTATTCGTGAAAGTGCTAAATAGTACGAGACCACTTAGATACATCCAGGAAACGAAAAGCCAAGGGCTTTACAGCTACAACCTCTAACTCTAGCCAATCACCTTTTTTGGATATTTTTTTAGACTCATTTTTAACTCTCAGAAGATCACCCTGAAAACTAACAATCATATAATCACTAGAAATAAGTTCTACTACCTGCGCTTGCACCCTTGAACCCAAATGCAATTCAGGCAAGCAGAATTTCATTGTTAAGACCCTATTTCCTCAGGGTTTAAACGGCGAAACTGAAAAGATCTAACTCCAATGTCTTTTTCTATAGGTTTTGCCATTGAAGTCACTGATGAGTTTGTTTTTATGATTGGCGTGACACTTGGCTGAGGTGCAGATTGAATTTCTTTCGTCATATTTTGGCTAAAGGTCTCTGGTGTTTGCAGAGCTTTTTTAAATTCTTCTCCCAATTTTTGTAGCTCTGACATCTGAGGTTTTTCGGTTTCAAACATGGTGCTGAAATTTTCTACTGGAGTTGGAGGCTCTTCGATAGTCAGTGACTCAGACAATGGCTGCCCAAGCTCTAGTTCACGTTTTGCCCAATCTGGTAAATTTTCTTCGCTAAACATCAACTGATCACGATTTACTTTGGCAATGAACTCAATTTCGCCCCTTGGCAAATCAATTTGTGCAGCAATATCGTCTACATTTGCTCCTTGATGAGCCATCTTTGCTGCCTTCACATACTTAATGGTATTTTGTCTTTCAATAATTTCTTGATGTGGAATACGATCTTGAAATATACGAGCCACTTCAAGGCTCTTTTCAGTTGCTTGATCAATGAGGTTAAGTTGTTTTTCTGATTCAAGAATTCTCTCTCTGATTTCTTTACACTTATGTTCCATTAAAGCAGTTAATTGCTTCACTTGAGTTTCTGTTCTATCTGACAAATCTTCTAGAATAGCAATCTTACTAGTCAGAAGCTGAAGTCCCCGACTCATACGAGGATCATCTTTTACAGGTTTTTGCAATTTTAACCAAACAATGCCTAGTGCTGCAAAAATAATCAGATTAATTATAATTTGTGATAATAGCCAAAGATTCACGTCACCACCCTTACTTTAATTTTATCGTGCTCTATGGTGAATACACAATTAGACTTTGGTCTAAGTCTTGTCATAGCTCGTTAAAAAAACACTATAAGATCTGTTCTTTCGAAACTTCAGAGCAGGTTTCTTCAAAGATAGATTTAAAATTAGATTTTAACACGACCTCAGCGTTGATAATAAGTAGGCCTCTCTCAGTATTAGGAGATATAGCAGGTTCCGACCAGACCAGTCGTTCTACTCCACCCCAACGACAGCCATTGGCCGCTTCAATAAAATGATCTTGTGGATTTAAACCTAACTTTTTACACAGACGATCTCTGATTAGTTCAGCACTCATTTCATTTAAAATAACAACTGATCTATCATAAATACGTTTTTTAGAATTACCAAAGTATGGCTTAAAGTGTGCTCCCTTAGAATTTTCAAAAGATTTTATTTCTACGGGCCTTTCTTCTGTTTTTTTAAAAATAGTTTTATCATTTAGCTCAGTCCACTGGGGTAAATATGGCGCAATGAGAGGAGAAGCTTTAAAGCGAGCCCCTATTTGAGCAACGGCAACTGAATGACTTAATCCCATCACCCTAGCCGTTTGAAGATTTAGCTTTGCACACCAATCGTGGGAGTATAAATTATGCGAAATACGAATGGTTGGAATTTTTAGATCCAAACAAACCTGTTCAATTTCAGAATAATTATAAATTTCTCCAGTGAGTGCATGATCTTCTGAGTAAACTACAAAAAGTGTATCTTTAGCTAACTCAGAGCTCCAGCTTTTTACATCTTTGAGATCCGCAATTGAGGTCAATTGTACCTGATAAGCTTCTTTATAAAAATAAGACAGTAATGGATCAATCAGTGGTGTTGTGCCAGTTATAAATGCCGCACTTCTTTTGTGTGGAGAAAATTGAACTAGGCCGTGGACCAGTTCATAAAGACCATGAAACATACCAAAATAACATCGTAACGAATTCTCTTCACTCACAGGAGGTAATTGAGCCTGCGCCTTTTGATTTAAATTTTCCCAAGAATCCGCAAGCGATAAAGGCAGATACATATAGGCCCTTTCATTAGCTTATGTTACTATAGTAACCGGAGTCGGCTTGTGAACAAAGTTGCTTTTTATACTTTATTTTTATTAATTCTTTCTTTTGAGTCCACTGCTAATGCAAAAATAGAGGCAAGACTTACCTATGGCCTGAGTTCAGGGCATCCTGATCTTAGTTCAAGTTATGTAGGTTCTAATAACTTACCTACACCTGGCCCTCTTTTTGGATGGGGAGTAGATGCTTTTTTATATTTGCCTTATTGGCCCTTTGGAATGGGTTTAAGATATGAAAACTTAAGTTTAAAGCAGAGCGGTAACAATCTAAATCTATCGGCGCAACTTAGTCGCAGCTCTATTGTTGTGAATTACAGAATTGTAGATACTCTGCTGTTTGTTGGACCAATTTTTAGTTATGGATTCATTCACCAAGGACAGTTAAAAATTAATGACTCTGGCTCTGAGGTTGCCGATTTTAATACCACAAAGGCCTCAACCTATTCGCTTGGTGTTGAGACTGGAGCTCAAATTAATAATTTTCTCGTTGGCCTTGAAGCGGGTTATGAAAACCTACTACTTCAAGAAACAGAGGATCATAGTGCTTCATCAAGACCTACTAGCGATTTTGACTTTTCTGGTTTTTACTTTAAGACTTTTATAGGCTTTAACTTTTAGGCTTAAAACTTTGCACATGACTTACTACATAACTTAAAAAGATCTAAAACTATAAGTCCTATGATTTAATAATCCAGTTTTATTTATCTGTGCCGTATAGAGGAGGAGTTGGTTGTGGCTGCAAACTACGACAACTGCAAGTATTAGAAATAAATTTATATAAACCGTCACGACACTCTAAAACAACAGGTCCTCGAGAGCACACCCACTCCCAACCAAGATTCTTTTCATATGTAGGTTGTTTTTTAGTATTCACAACAGGTACATAAGTTGTGCAAGGGATTTGGTGAAGCTCACCATTTTCATGAGCAGGCAAATTAATCCACTCTACATATGTATTTATATATGTTTCTTCTTTTGGAATAAAAAACTTTCCTTGAGAATTGATCCATGGGTTTTCAAAATTATCTACATACTTATTCCAATCATAGCCCGACATACTATATGGGCCTTTTCCACAAGATCGCTTTACCTCACTTGTTACCGTTGGAGCTGGCGTCGGAGTAGGCGTATTCGCAGATACTGTAGGTATTGGTGTTACCGTCGCAGATGCACTTGGTGTGGGCGTAGGACTGGTAGCTGGCACATTTGTTCCAATATCTGTCCCAGAACGATCATAGTTGACATCTTCAGCGCTTCCTATAACACGATTTTCATTGATATTAATTGACTCAGCAGTTGCGCCAGAAGGGGCTGCTGTACTTGCAGAGGTTTGAGTGCCGCTAATGATCTCTCCTGGACAAACCTCTCCGGCCTCACACTCAGCCACTGGATCCCCACCGCAGTTTTGGAAAGCGAATAATACAACACAAACAAGCAAAAGAGATGCTAATGGCACCCATAAGTTGGTTCGCATATTTGATTCCCCTTAAGACTTAATCTTATCCGTATATATATAAAATCTAAAGTTTTTACTCAACCTCAGACCTTATACTGTCTCATTTTGAAATATTAACTCATTAAGAGCGATGAATTTTGTTATCTCTAATTTTATGGTAGACCAAAGGCTGTTTTTGATAAGGGAGGACCATCATCAAAAAGCTAGCCTTACTTCTCTTTTTATTTTCACTCTATACCAATCTTGCTAAGGC